>JBILDK010000019.1:0-15232 GCA_044352625.1 Planctomycetota bacterium | reverse complement strand
TGACGGCGACCTGCACCACGGCCAGGACGGTGCAGTTCGCGGCCGGTACGACCCAGACGGTGGCGGGCACGTTGACTCTGCAGGGCGCCGCCGGCCAGCTGCTGCGGCTGCGCAGCACGGTGGACGGTAGCGCTTGGAGCCTGACGCCGAACGGGACGCGCACCTGCAGCTACGTCGACGTGCGGGACGGCATCAATACCGTGGCGCCGGTGATCAATCCGGCGTATGGAAGCGACAGCGGCGGCAACAGTCTGTGGTTTGGCGGCCTCCGCTTCTGGATTGCCGGTACCGCCACCATCTGGAGTTCGCCAGCCGCCTGGGGCTACCAGTCGGGCGGAATCGGCGGTGCACCGGTGCCGACTCTGGCGGATGCGGTCTACTTTGACGGCAACGGGCTGGGCGGCTGCACGCTCGATGTGGCGGCGGGTTGTAGCACGTTGATCTTCACCAGTGGTTATGCCGGCACCGTCGCCTTCGCCGCCAATGACCTGACGGTGGCCTCCGGCGATGCGGATCTGCGCTCCGGAGGTAGTTTCACCGGAAGCGGTGGGCGTCTGGTCATGCAGGGTTCCGGGGCCCAGACCCTGACCCCGCCGGCCGGCGTCAGCGTGCCGGCTCTGGCTCAGACCGGCGCCGGGACGACGACCCTCGCCATCAATGATCTCACCCTGGCCGGAGGGTTGACGATCAGCGCTGGCACGCTGGCGAGTGGCAACCGCAGCATCACGCTTGCCGGTGATTGGAGCAATGCCGGCACCTTCACTGCCGGCAGCGGCACGGTGACCCTGGCCGGCGTCGGCGGTACGACCCAGACCGTGAGCGGAGCATCCGTCTTCAACCACCTGAGCGCGACCTGCACCACGGCGCGGACCCTGCAGTTCGCCGCCGGTACGATGCAAACGGTTGCTGGAACGTTGACCTTGCAGGGCGCCGCCGGCCAGCTGCTGCGGCTGCGCAGCACAGTGGACGGCAGCGCTTGGAGCCTGACGCCCCAGGGGCCGCGCATGTGTAGCTTGGTGGATGTGCGGGACGGCATCAACACCATCCTGCCCCTGATCGCTCCGGCCCAGAGCCTGGATGGCGGCAACACCATCGGCTGGTTCGGCACCGCACAGGTGCTGACGCTCCACCCGGCCACCACGACCCGGATCCGCGTCAATGAGGGCGGGGCGCAGGTGCTGGTGACGATCGCCCTGGCAGTGGCGCCGACCCATGATGTGGTGTTGCCGATTTCGACCACCGCCGCCGGACTCAACCTGTCGGTCAGCCAGTTGTTGTTCACTCCGACGGATTGGCACCAGGCGCAGCAACTCTTCATCGCCGGGGTTCCCGATGGGACGGTGACCGGCGACCTGAACCTGACGGTGGACCTGGGGCCGATCTCCGGCCTCAGCCAATATGCCGGCATCGTTCCCGCTCCCATCCTGGTGTCGCGGCATGACGCCGATGCTCCCGGGTTGGAGATCAGCGAATCGGGCGGTGCGACCCAGGTGGTCGAGGCGGGCGGCAGCGACACCTACCGCGTACGTCTGACGGCGGCCCCGGTGGGCGTGGTGACGGTGCAGGTGGCCTCGGACAGCCAGCTGCTGGCTGCGCCCGCCAGTTTGGTGTTCGACAGCAGCACCTGGAGCACCTACCAGACGGTGACCGTCCAGGCGGTGGATGACGCGGTGGCGGAGGGGGCCCATACCGGCTACCTGACCCATACCGCCAGCAGCACGGATGGGCTGTTCCAGGCCATGGCTCCCCTGGTGCTGGCGGTGGCGGTCACCGACAATGACCACGCTGACATTGTGGTGGCGGCAGCGGCGAATCTGGTGACGCATCAGGCCGGCGGCATCGCGACCTTCCAGGTGCGTCTGGGCAGCCAGCCGACGGCGCCGGTGACCATTCCGCTCGTCAGCAGCGAACCGGGCTATGGCCAGGTTTCGTCCGCCAACTTGAGCTTTGATGACACCAACTGGCAGATCCCCCAGACGGTGACCGTCACCGGTGTCGACGCCGCTGCCTGGGTACCTGACGTGCCCTACCAGATCGCCGTCGGTCCCGCCACCAGCGCCGATCTGTCCTATGCCGGCCAGGCCGCCACCGCGGTGCCGGTGATCTATCAGGCGATCGACAAGCCGCCGACCATCGCCGCAGTGGGTGATCTCGACATCACCGAGGATGCTGGCGAGCAGACCGTGCCGCTGATCGGCCTGTCGGTGGGCCAGCCGGGCGAGCCGCAGACGCTGACGGTCGCGGTCAGCAGCGATGCCCCGGCCGTGCTGGGGACGCTCAGCCTCGATTGGACGTCCCCCGCGAGCGGGGGGGCGGTACGCTTCACTCCGGCCCTGCATGCGTGGGGGACGGCGCTGGTGACGGTGGATGTCTCGGATGGCATCACCACCACCACGCGGTCGTTCACCGTGACGGTGCAGTCCATCAACGATCCGCCGATCATCGTCCGGGTCACTCCGCTGGCGCTGGTTCGCGGCGAGACTGGCGCCTGGCAGGGGTTGCAGGTGTCAGCGTCGGTGCCCGGCCAGCTCGCCGGGACGGACATCGAAAGCGATGCCGCGCACCTGGGCTACGTGGTCGACCAGCTGCCGGTGGTGGGCACGCTGACCCGCGGCGGGATCCCCGTCCCCCTCGGTGGCGGCTTCACCCAGGAGGACGTGGATGCCGGCCTGATCGCCTACACCCACGACGGTGGCTCCGGTACCCAGGACAGCATGACGGTGCATCTGGTCGATGGCGATGGCGCCAGCAGCGGGGCGACGGCGGTGTTGCTCACCATCGACCGGGTCGCACCGGTGATCGAGTTGCTGCCCGCCAGCGAACTGGTGGTGGGCGAACGCGACCCCGCCGTGCCGGCCTTCCCGCTGGCCACGGTAGTCGACCGCGATTCGGCCAATCTCCTCGGTGGCAGTTTGCAGGTGCAGTTGGCGGCGCCCTATGCCGGTTACGAAAGCCTGGTCATTCCCCACCAGGGTACCGGGTCAGGCCAGATCGGTCTCGCCGGCAATCAGGTGACCTATGCCGGGGACGTCATCGGCACCTGGAGCGGCGGGACCCTGGGCAGCATCCTGGCGGTGGACTTCACCACCGTCGTCGCCACTCCAGTGGCCGTCCAGGCCCTGCTGCGCGCCATCACCTACCAGGTGACCGGCCGCGATCCGCCCACCGCCTCGCGGTCGCTGACGGTGTCGCTGACCGATGACCAGGGCAATGCCGCGATCCAGGCGGTCCGCCCCCTGCGCATCGTGGCGGTGGATGATCCGCCGACCCTGGCCGGGCTTGATCTGGCGACGGTACCCGGGGTGCCGGTCGCGGGGATGCTGGTGGCCGCGGATGTCGACAGTCCGGCACCGACCCTGCGGATCACCGTGCCGGCGATACAGGGGACGGTGGTCCTTAATGCTGTGACCGGTGCGTTCACCTATACGCCCAACGGTAGCGCTGATGGCACCGATCGCTTCACCGTCGTGGCGACCTCCGGTGGTCAGGATTCCACCCCAGCCGAGGTGGTGGTGCAGATCACCGGCCCCACCACGACGGCGCGGCCGTGGATCATTAGTCCGGCGCCCTTGGAGGCAGCCGAGCGCGATCTGCTGACCTGGCGTGTGCAGGTGGATTGCAGTCTCCTGGTTGCCACTCCGACGCTGGCGTGGCGGGTCGAGGGCGCTCCGGCCGGTCTGCAGCTGACCCCCGATACGGCCACCACCAGCGCCCTGGTGACCTGGCAGGTTGGCGCGGTGACGGCACCGACGCATGTGCAGTTCACCATCATCGTCATCGATACCATCAGCCGGACCGCCGCTGCGCAGCGGGTGGTCATCTTCTGCCATCCGGCAGGTGGAGGTGGAGGATGAGTCCCCAACGCCTGATCATGATCTTGGGAACAATGGTGCTGACCCTCTTCGCGGTCAGCTGCGGAGACAGCGGGAAGGACGGCGGTATCGGCGGTCAGCGTAGTGTTGCGAGCAACGAATGGTTGGCCATCGACCTGATCACCGGCGAGGCCCGGTCCCTGAACCAGGCTCCGGATCTCAACGCTTCAGTCTGGCGCACCACCCAGGTGCTGGTGCTTGCGGTCAGGGGTCCACTGCTCCGGGTTGCCGCCGACCCCTGGGCGAAGGCCGGCGAGTCCCCCGTGCTCGCTCCCGGTCCGAGCTACTTCATCGCCGTCTTTGAGCTGACCCAGCAGCAATGGCAGCTCTTGGGTGGCGGCACGCCCTGGCGTTCGCTGGCGTCTGCCGGCCTGGTTGGGACGGAGGAGGCGCCGGAGGCCCCGGCCTATGGTCTGTCCAGGATCGAGGTTGATCGGGTTCTCGCCGCGGCTCGAGTGCGCGGCCAGTTCAGCCTGCCTAGCGCATCGCAGTGGGAATATGCCTGCCGCGCCGGTTCGTCGGCCCGCTTCGGCTGGGGTGACAATCCCACGCCCCAGGTCGCCGGCGTCTACGCTCACACCTGGGAGACCGGCAACGCTGTGACGGGACCCCGCCGGGTGGGCAGCCTGGCAGCGAATGCCTTCGGTCTTCATGACATGCATGGCAATGTCGCGGAACTGGTCCAAGACGGGACCCTGCGCGGCGGTTCCTGGTCGGACAGCGTGGCCGGCGTCCGCGCTGGCCTGCGCCAGGCCATCGATCCCGCAACCCCGCATGCCTTGGCTGGTCTCAGGGTGATTTATGTCCCCGTCGCCTCCAAAAATCCCATAAGCCCGAGGGGATTTCGTGATTGATCCCGAACAACGCATTTGAACTTCTCAAACGCAGTAGGTGGTGGAGAGGCAATGCCATCCGCTCTGTCCACCGAGCATCACCTGGGTGCAGCTCTCTGCCGCGGCACGAGGCCGTTCCCCACCCAGCACTGCGACAGGCGGGATCATTGCCCTGGACTCGTTTCGTCGCGAGTACTGCGACGCGAGTACTGGACACGCACCTAATTCCTTGGCGGGGAGCACTGGACACGCGGGAGGGAGGCCCACACGCGTGTCCTCGTGCCCCAGCTCTGATCGGTGCCTGTCCTCGTGCCCGGACGACCTTGGTGGCCTGGCCTCCCTCGTTTGCCAAGCCGTGACAGATACCGATGGCCTTCATGAAGGCCCGGACCGCGATCGTTCAGGTCACCGCGTTTTACTGGCATGAGGTCGCATCCATCGTGGGGGTGCTGCTGCCCGACGGGGTGGGCTTCCCAGGTACATGGCCTCACGCACATGTTTCCCGATTTTAAACACATCCTCTTTGAAGCAAAAGCTCATGTGATGATCTTTCACTTGTTTCAACGAGGGTGCTCGTCATTTTTCTTCCTCCCTCGTGACGAAGAAAGCTTATTCCATGGTATCATCTCGTACGTTGCTGTCTGGCGTGCTCCTTGCCGGTGTTTTGACCTCCTGTGCGCGGGCGCCCATGGCCAACGTACCGCGCCCTTCGTCACCAGAAACAGCGCCCCCAGTAGAAAACGTGCGGGAATCGGTGACTCCGGTGGTGTCCTTGGAGTCCTCCGCGAGGACGGCCTTGGTGGAACGGGACCGCCATCAGGCTCCTGCACTCCAGCCGGAAGACGTTCCCCTCGCCGAGTACCAGGACGGTACCCAGGTCGTTCGGGTGCGTGTCGTCCGTCGCGCGGGCAAGTACCCGCTGATTCGCCGTGAAGAGGTGGTGGAGCGCGGTGCGGATGGTCAACCGGTGGTGACCGTCCGCGAGATGGTGGCCGACCACCTGCTGGTGTCCCTGGCTGCGGGGCAGGGGGCCGAGGCGATCGCTCAGGCCATCGGCGGTGAGGTTCGTCGGGTGATGCCCGGTGGTCGCCTCGCCCTGATCGCCTTCCCCTACCAGGCCCACACGGACTACGGCCTCTACCGTGGCCGGCTTGCCGCCCAGCCCGGAGTGGCCGTTGCCGAGCCGGATTTCATCGTCCGCTCCATCGGCACGCCGAACGATTCCGGCTTCGCCAACCTGTGGGGCATGAACAATACGGGTCAGACCGGCGGAACCCCGGATGCGGACATTGACGCTCCCGAGGCGTGGAACCTCTCCACGGGCAGCAAGGCCGTGCTGGTCGGTGTCATCGATACGGGCATTGACCGCAACCATGTGGACTTGGCGGCCAACATGTGGTCCAACCCGGACGAGACGGGTTTGGATGCCCTGGGCAACCCGAAGGCCACCAACGGTATTGACGACGATAGCAACGGCTACATCGACGACTGGCGTGGCTGGGACTTCGCCAACTATGATAACGACCCCACGGACGATAACGGCCATGGCACCCACTGTGCGGGCACTATTGGTGGCGTGGGCGGCAACGGCGAGGGCGTGGCTGGCGTGTGCTGGAACGTCTCGATGGTCGGCTTGAAGTTCCTGTCCTCCGCGGGCAGCGGCGCCATCTCCGACGCCGTGGAGGCCCAGCTCTATGCCAACAGCATTGGCTGCGATCTGACCTCGAACTCCTGGGGCGGGGGTGGCTACAGCCAGGCCATGAAGGACGCCATCGACGCCGCGTCTGCCCAGGGGCGGCTGTTCGTCGCTGCGGCGGGCAACAGCGCCAGCAACAACGACATGGTGGTCAACTACCCATCGAATTATAATAGTCCGAATGTGATTGCCGTGGCCGCCACCACCCACCTGGACGGCCTCGCGTCGTTCAGCAACTACGGCGCCACCACCGTCCACCTCGGCGCCCCGGGCGACACCGTCTACAGCTGCCAGCCCGGCAATCTGTACCAGAACCTTTCCGGCACGTCCATGGCGACGCCCCACGTGGCGGGTGCCTGCGCCCTGCTGAAGTCCGCTAATCCCTTGTTGACCGGACCCCAGATCAAGGCCGTGCTACTGGCCCAGGTGGACCCCGTATCCGCCCTGGCGGGCAAGACCGTCACGGGTGGGCGCCTGAACATCCATCGGGCCCTGCTCAGCGTGTCCGGCCCCGTCCTCGTCCAGGACGCCCTGGTGGTCACGGAGGCTGGCAATGGTGATAGTCTGGTGAACCCCGGAGAAGCCGCCGACCTGGCCATCAGCCTGGCCAATCAGGGCAGCCAGGCGACCACGGGCGTCAGCGCCGTGCTCACCAGCGCGGATCCCTATGTGACCATTCCCCAGGCCACGGTTACCTACGGCGACCTCCTGCCTGGACAGACCCAGGGTGGCTCGACGTCCTACCGCGTCGCCATCGCCCCCGGCTGCCCCACACCGCGGACCATCGCCCTCACGCTCACGGCCACCGGTGGCGTGGGTGGGCCCTGGACGATTCCCGTTGCCATCACCTGTGTCACGTCTGCGCAGCTCCAGGGTCAGGTGCGTCGTCTGGGCACCGGTAGCCCCATTCCCGGGGCCACCGTCGCCTGGACCGGCGCCACGGTCGGCACGCGCACCACGGACAACCTCGGTCAGTTTGCCGCCACCGTGCCCGCCGGGACCTACCAGGTCACCGCTACGGCGACGGGTCTGAAATCCGGTACGCCCACGACGGTCTCCTTGCCCGGTGCGGGTTCCCTGATCCTGACCCTCGGGACCCCGTCCATGGCCGTGTCCCCCACGGCGGTCACCCTGACCGCTGCGATGCCCTCGGCTTCGGTGCAGATCGCCAATGCCGGTGATGCCGCCCTGGCCTGGCAGGCCACCATTGCGGGCTCCGCCACGATGAGCGGTTTGTGGCACTCCACCTCCTACCGGACCGTCAGCGGGACGGGGACGTCGTGGTATTATGGCATCGACGCCACCCGCACCTTTAACACGGGCACGGCCAACAGCGGCGGCCTGGTGTTCCAGGGGGTGACGGTGCCGGTGGCCCAGCCGACCCTGACCTTCGCCAGCTGGCGCCAGACGGAGGGCGGTTCGACCTACGATCGCAGCGACGTGCAGGTTTCCACCGATGGAGGTCTGACGTGGGTGGCTCTGATGGCCGCCACGCCGACCTCCGGCAGTCCCCGGGATGGCGTCGAGATCCAGACTCAAACCGTGGGTCCGACCGCTTGGACGGGCCTGTTCCAGGAGATCGACAACACCGCGACTTGGCACCCCGTGTCCGTGAGCCTGGCCGCCTATGCCGGCCAGACCGTGGCGATCCGTTTCTGGTTCGACACCGTCGACAGCGTCGCGAATGCCTATGAAGGCTGGTATGTGGATGACATCGTCCTCGGCAGCACGCCCCTGACGGCCTGGATGACCGTCTCGGCCACCCAGGGGACCGTGAACCCGGCGGCCAGCGGAACCTTCACCGTGGCGGCCAATGTGGCGGAGGCCCCGAATGGCACTTCATCCGGCGTCGTTACCGTGTCGGGTGATGTTCCGGGCGGAGCCAGCCAGCCGGTGACCGTGACCCTCACGAAGACGACCATCGTGGGACCGAAGATCGATGTCGCCCCGTCGAGCCTCGCCCTGGCGACGCCGGTCGGCACTACCACCACCGGCGCCCTGACGGTCACCAATCCCGGCGATCAGCCCCTGAACTTCACCGTTACGACCACCGGCGGCGGTGCCATCGCCAGCGGCCTGTGGCATCAGACGACCTACCGGACCCTCGGCGGTTCGCCGGTCTGGTGGTACGGCGATGAGGTGAAGAAAACCTACGACACCGGCGCTAGCAATAGTGGAGCCTTGGTCTATCAAGGAGTGAGCGTGCCCGCGGGCACCCCGGCCCTGACCTGGCAGCAGTGGCGTCAGACGGAGAGCGCGGGCACTTCTTGGGATAAGAGTCTGGTCCAGGTGTCCACCAATGGCACGACGTGGACGACGCTGCTGCAGGTGGTCGACAACGATTCCGTGTGGAAGAACGCGACCGTCAGCCTGGCGGCCTATGTCGGCCAGACGGTGAGCCTGCGCTTCTTCTTCGATACGGTCGATAGCGGAGCGAACGCTTATGAAGGCTGGTACGTGGGTGATGTCCGCGTGGCAGGCTCCGTGCTGGGCACCTCATGGCTGACCGCCTCACCGGCTTCCGGGACCGTCGCCCCCGGCGCATCCGCCACCCTGACGGTTCAGGCCGCCATGGCCGGCTTGTCGGCGGGATCCTATGCTGGTCAGGTCATGGTGGCCTCCAACGCCACCACGGGCACCGTCGGCGTTCCCGTCACCTGCTTGGCCACCACCCCCGCCATCCTGACCATCGGCACCCCGTCCTTCACGGATGTCGGTAACCTGTCACCCTACGTCGGTGATGCCGATGGCTTCGCTGAACCCGGTGAGACGGTCCGGTGGAACGTTCCCCTCACCAACAGTGGTACCCAGACGGCGACGGGCGTGACCGTTGCGTTGTCCTCGGCCAGCCCGTGGGTGACCTTCCCGATGACCTCCATTACGGTGGGGACTGTGGCCGGTTTGAGCACGGCCACGGCGAACCTTCCGATCGCCATTGTCGCTGGATGCCCCACCGGGACCACCATCCCCGTGACTGCGACCGTGACCTATGGACAGGGGTCGGTCGTTGGCAGCGGTACCTTCCAAGTGCAGGTGAAGAACCGTATCAGCGGTACCGTGCGGGACCTGGCGACGGGCTTGCCCCTCAGTGGCGTGACCGTGACCAGTGGTGGTCTCTCCGCCGTCACGGGGACGGCCGGTACCTACCAGATCAACGCCCTGTCGCCGGGATCTTACCCCGTGGGATTTGCCAAGACGGGTTACGTCGCCGTCACCGCCACGGCGTTGTTGCCACCGGATGCCACAGTGAACACCAGCATGGGTATCCGTGATCTATCGGTGACCCCCGCGACGCTGGCGGTCCAGCTCCAGCGCGGCCAAACCACCACCCAGAACCTGCTGGTCCAGGGGACGGGTTCCCTGGCCACCACCTGGTCGGTGTCCAGCAAGCCCACCTGGCTGACCCTGGCAACCTCAAGCGGAACGGTCGCGCCGGGATCGTCGCAGAATGTCGCCGCGACGATCCAGACCGGCACGTTGGGCAATGGGACCTACAGTGGGACTCTCCTGCTGACGACGAATGCCAGCCAGGGTGGCACCGGCCGCTCCATTCCCATTACCCTCACGATCCGCAGCGCCACGCCGCCCACGGCAGGACCCCTGGCCATCACCACGGCGGAGGACACGGCGGCGGTGTTTGCCCTGCCGGCGGCCGACGCGGATGGTGATTCCCTCACCTATACGGTCGTCACCCAGCCTGCCCACGGCACCCTGGTGGTGACGGCGTCCGGGCAGGCGACCTACACCCCGACGACGGGATGGTACGGGGCAGATACCTTCACCTGGAAGGTCAGCGATGGCTACGACGCCTCGTCGGTGGCCAATGTGACCATCACCGTGACCCATACCAACCACGCCCCAACTTTCACGACCGGTGAGGTGGTGCTGCCGGCCGGGGTCGCGACGATCTTCACCCTGCCGGTCGCGGATCGCGATGGTGATGCCATCACCGTGAGCCTCGTCCAGCCTGCCCGGGTCGGCACCCTGGTGCTGAACGGGCTGCAGGCCGAATACACCCCGCCGGTCGGTTTCCTGGGTCAGGACGTGGTCCAGCTATCGGCCAGCGATGGACAGGTCAGCACGGGTGCCGTGATCCTGCGCCTGAACGTGGTCGCGGATCCAGCCAGTTACCAGTGGACCACCTTGGGTAACGGTCCCGAGCACCGGGGTTGGACCTCGACCAGCCTGGGCAACGCACCCTTGGCATCCCTCTGGTCCGTCACCCTTGACCAGCCGGGCCACCAGCCCGCCATCGCCGATGGCCGTGTCTATGTCACGGCACGGTCGTATTTCGGCACCCTGCGGGCCAGCGCCTACGATGCCGCCACGGGCGTTCAGGCTTGGACCCGCGTGCTGCCTGCCGGCGCCACCCTCAACCCGCCCACCTGGGCGGCGGGATCCGTGTATTTCCAGCGCGGCAACCACGGCACGGATTCGCAGCTCTACAAGATCGATGCCGCCACCGGCGCGACGCAGTGGACGGCTCCTTACCAGGAGCAGTGGGAGCATCATCTGGCGCCGACGGTGGTCGGGAACCGGGTGTGGGTGAACGGCGGCTACTATGGCGGTCTCTATGGCTTCGATGCCACCAGCGGCTCCCAGCTGTTCTTCGTGACCAAGCCCCAATACGACCAATGGACGCCCACTTGGGTTGGGGATGGCATCATCGCCTGGGCGGGCAACACCCTGGCCCAGCATGATGGTACCACTGGGGCGGCGGCGTGGACCATCACCCTGCCGACCGGTTGGGTGGGCTACTCCCACTTCGGCACCCCCATCGCGGATCAGGCCCGGATCTACCTCGTGGCCAATGGCGGGCCCATCCTGTATGCGGTGGATCGCACCACCCGTGCGATCGCCTGGAGCCGAACGGGCACCTACGCCGGCATGCCAGCGCTGGTGGATGGCCGTCTCTTCGTCCCGACGTCGATTGGCATCGAGGAGGTGGATGCGGCCACCGGCACCCTGGAGCGCACCTACGCCATCCCGAACCTGGCCATCGGAGCCTCTAGCGCCGTGCAGCCCATCGTCACGGCAGACAGCGTGATCATGTCCTCCACCTCGGCGACCCACCTTTTCACGCGTGGCTCCACCACGGCTCGCCAGGTGATCCCCCAGGGTGGATTCGCCAGCCTGGCGGCCGGTCGGCTCTACGTGACGGACACCACCAAACTGTCCTGTTACGCCCAGCCCAACCAGGCCCCGACGGTCACGGCGCGTACGCTGACCGTCCGCCAGGGCCAGGGTCTGACGGCAGCCCTGTGGGGGGCTGATGCTGAGGGGTCCCTCCTTACCTGGAGCCTGGCCGGTGTTCCCACCCATGGCATTGCCACGGTGGTGGATGGGTTGCTGACCTATCAACCGACGATGGCTTTCGCCGGCACCGATACGGTGCTGGTCACCGCCCATGACGGTCTCCTCGCCTCCGCCCCGACGGCCATCACCATCACGGTGATTCCCGATCAGGCCCCGGTGGCCGTACCTGCCACGGTGACCCTGACCGAGGATGGCATCGCCACGATCGTCCTCAGTGGAACGGACCCGGAGGGGGATGCCCTGACGGTCGAGATCCTCAGTGGGCCGCTCCATGGCACGAGCACGGCCACGGGAGGTGCTTGGACTGGCACGTATCAGCCGACCCAGGACTGGAACGGTACGGATTCGGTGATTTACCGGGTCCATGACGGCATCCTGGCCAGCGCACCGGCAGCCATCACCCTGGTGGTGACGCCCGTGAACGACCCACCCACCTGGACGCCGGGTGCCGCTTTGACCCTGGATAGCGATCTGGGAACCATCCTCAGGGCGGGATGGGCCACGGACATCCGTTCGGGACCCGACAATGAAGTGGGTCAGACCGTAACGTTCCAGGTCACCAACGACCGCCCGGACCTGTTTGTCCAGCAGCCTGCGGTGGATGCCCAGGGTCGCCTGTCCTGCCAGCCTGTCGCCGGCGTGACGGGCATAGCCACCCTCAGCATCATGGCTCAAGATACGGGAGGTGTGGCCCTTGGTGGCATCGATGTCGCCGCTCCAGTGGTGCGCACCATGACCCTCGCCACGTACACCGATGCGGATCTTGCCCGCGAATCCGTGGCCACCGTTGGCATCACCGCCAGTGCTCTCCAGGTGTCGGAGACGGCCGGGGCCGCGACCCTGACAGTGACCCGTACGGGTGATCTGGCCGGGGATCTGCTGGTCGTCCTGCAGGTGGGTGGAACCGCCATCGTCGATCAGGATTACACCCCCGTGCCGACCAGCGTCGCCATGCAACCCGGCGTATCCTCGGTGACCGTGCCCCTGGCGGTCCTGGAGGATGCGCTGCCCGAGAATCCCGAGACCCTGACCGTCACCCTGTTGGCCGGTCCTGGGTACGTCCCGGATCCTGCGGCCCGTCTCGCTACGGTGACGATCGTCGATGACGAACCGGTCACGGTCTCCATTGGCGTTGCCGATGGCACCATGGCGGAACCGAGCGATGCCGGCACCTACCGCATCACCCGCTCGGGACCCCTGACGGCACCGTTGTCGGTGAATCTGGCCTGGGAGGGCACGGCCACCGCCGCCGATGTGGTGGCGCGTCCGCTCATGGTGACGATACCGGTCAACAGCAGCTCGGTCAGTGTCACGGTGGTGCCCGTCGAGGACGTGGTGGTCGAGGAGGTTGAGACCTTGATGTGTCGGGTGGTGTCCGGTGGGCCCTACGCCATCGGGACCGCCACGGCCACCATCAACCTGCAGGACAACGAGCCGGAAGAAATTGCGGTGGAGGCTTCGACGGCCTTGGCCGCCGAGCCCGGCTTGCCCGGCACCTTCCGCATCGTCCGTCGTGGTTCCACGGCGGTGGCATGGACCCTGGCCTATACCCTCTCGGGTACGGCCATTCCCGGAACGGACTTCCCCGCTCCGAGCGGTGTGGTGTCCTTGGCTGCTGGTGCGGGTTCCGCCTCGGTCACCCTGACTCCCAGCAATGACAGTGTGGTCGAACCCGCGGAAACCGTCATCCTCAGCTTGACGCCTGCGGCGGGAGTGAACCTCGTTGGAGCGTCTGCCACGGTGACGATCTTGGACAATGACGGCAGCGCCCGGTCGACCGTCTCCCTGACCACCCCGGACACCTCGGCGGATGAGGCCGGGGCAACCGGATCCTGGACCATCGCTCGGAGTGGCAGTACGGCGACGGACCTGGTGGTCCGCCTCCAGCCGGTCACGGGAAGCGCCACCTCCGGTGTCGACTATCAGGCACTTCCCTCGGTCGTCACGATCCCGGCGGGCAAGTCATCGGTGACGGTCATGCTTCAGCCATGGGAGGATGCCCGGTCAGAGCCGAATGAGTCGGTGTTCCTCAGCTTGGCGGCGGATCCGAGCTACTTGGTCAGCACCAGTCGCAGCGGCACGGTCACCATCACGGATAACGAGCCCGTGACCCTCAGTTTGGCCCTGAGCGACAATAAAGCGCTAGAACCCGGAACAGATACTGGGCGCTTCACGATCAGTCGCACGGGTCCTCCGACGACCGCGCTGTCGGTCCAGGTTGCCATCAGCGGGACTGCCCAGGCCGGTGTTGATTATGTGGCCCTGCCTGGACTGGTCACCATTCCGGTCAATGCGGCCTCGGCGAGTATCGTCGTGACCGCCCTGGACGATGCCCTGACGGAAATGGACGAGACGGTGACCCTGCGCATCCTCCCTGGTCCCGGCTTCACGGTCGTGGGCGCCACGGCGGCCACCGTCACCATTGGTGACGACGAAGCTCCTGTGGTCGAGGCCCTGGTCCTGGATTCCCAGGCCGTCGAGAGCGGCGACAAGGCGGTTATTCGCCTGAACCGGCTTGGTAGCCGCACGGCGGCCCTCACCGTGGCGCTGGGGTGGTCCGGGACGGCGATGAACGGCACGGATGTGTGGGCGTTGCCGACCACCGCCACGATCGCGGCCGGAGCGGGATGGACGGACATCACCATCACGCCCCGCCAGGATACCGTGGTGGAGCCGATCGAGACCGTGATCCTCACGGTCCAGTCTGGGGTTGGCTATGCGGTGGGCAGCACACCTGTCGCCTCCATCGCCCTGGCTGATGATGATGCGGGCACCGTGACCATCGCGCCGGTGCTGATCGAGGCGGATGAGTGGGATCCCGCGTCGCGTACGGTGGATGTGGTGCGGAACGGCTCGTGCGCCACCGCGGTCAGCATTGCCTACACCATCTCGGGTACGGCACGGCTGGCTGAGCCAGATGGCGTCCGTCTCCTGTACCTCCCGGCGGGTGTGGACCGTGCTCGTTTGCTCATCGGCCCCCATCCCGATGACCGCACGGAAGGAGTGGAAACCGTGATCATCACCCTCCAGCCCGGTACCGGTTACAGCTTGGGGGCTGTCCGGGCAGCGACCATCAACCTCCACGAGGCTCCGAGGGGAGGTGGCTGATAACGCCAAAGCCGGAGTTTCCCATCGCGGAAACTCCGGCTTTGGCATTGGTCTTCCTCGCCTCAGGGAGCGGGAGCGATTCTTGATCCAGAAAACCGCAGTTGATGGTTGATCCCGAAATACGTGGTTGGTGGTTGGTGGTTGGGGACTGCATCGCAATGCGTAGTGATGGTGTTGTCCGGCACCGGATGGGTGATCCGAAGCGGCGCCGCACGGTGCTGTCCCCCAACCACCAGAACCCAACCACCAACCACCAACCACCAACTGCGACAGTCAGGTTAGTGCCCGTCGCAAAACCCCATTCACTCTGAATCTCCCGGCGTTCCTTGCTCAACGCGCGCATGAAGAAGCGAGTATTACCTTGGGAAATCGCGCGGTATCGCGCCCTTCCCTGGGAATCTTCGCAT
>JBILDK010000018.1:0-15263 GCA_044352625.1 Planctomycetota bacterium | reverse complement strand
AAGGGGTTTTTGCTCAGGCTCTGAGCAGGCCGGCACGGAAATGTTCACCGGGATGTGGGCCGGATGAGGCCGAAACGGGATGCGTCCTCGGGTAACCTACCCGCGCAGCACGGCCAGCGCCGCACGCAGCAGCCCTTCGGGCGCCATCTGCGGCTGGGCGACCTTGGCCAGGGCGTCCATCGCTTCCTTGGCGCCGAAGCCGAGCACCACCAGGGCGCGCTGGGCCTCTTCGACAGCGAGACCGGCGGGGGTCGAGGACGCGGTGGCCTCAACTGGCGCCGGGATGCGATCGACCTTGTCCGCCAATTCGAGGATGATGCGTTCCGCGGTCTTGGGGCCCACGCCCTTCACCCGTTTGAGCCCGGCCACGTCACGTGCCGCCAGCACCGCACGCAGGTGGGCGATGGCGAGGTGTGAAAGCACCGCCAGGGCGAGCGCCGGGCCCACCTGCTGCACCGAGGTGAGCAGGTCGAACGCGGCACGTTCGGCCGCATCGTGGAAACCGAACAGGATGAGATCGTCCTCGCGCACCACCAGGCGGGTGAACAGCGTCACCGGCTGCCCATCCATCGGCACCTGGCGCCGGGTGTGGTCGCTGATGCGCAGCGAATAGCCGACGCCATTCACGTCCAGGGAGAGCCTGCCGGTGGCATCGACATTGGCCACCGTGCCACGCAGGAAATCATACATGGGTGTCAATCCGATGACTGTGCCCGTCGAGGCACTTCATGCAGTAGTCGCGGCCTGGGCGGCACTCGACGCAGACGCGGAAGCGGGCGGTTGGATCTTTTTTCTCGGTCGTGCCGCAGGCGGCGCAGGTGTGGAAGGCAGCACCCTCGTTGACCACCGCAGTGACCGCTCCACCCACTGCCCGACCGCTACGCCGCGCCCAGCGCCACACCTCGGCCCCGCAAAACGCCGCAAAATTGGCGATCCCTGCGACGATGGCCAGGCGCGTCCCGACATCTCCTGACAGTAGACCAAGGCCATAGCCGAGCCAGGTAAGCAACGCCACCCACTTCACCGCCACCGGAATGACCAGCATGAGGAGAATGCGGTGGTTGGGCCAGATCCAGGCGAAGGCCAGGAAGATCGAAGCCAGGAACAGCGGACCCAAGATGATTCCCGGGCCGAGTGCCGCGCGCGCCGCGACGGCACAGAGCAGGGTGGCCAACCAGCCGACCGCGATGAACACATTGAAGCGGAAGGTCCCCCAGAGCCGCTCCAGCTGCGAGGCGAAGAACGGAAAGAACATGACGTAGAGCAGGAACAGGAACAGGCCGAAGGAACCGCCGAGGGCCGATATCGGCGGCATGATGACAAAGGAGAACAGCCGCCACACCTCGCCGGCTGCAACCTTGTCGAGATCGAGGGCCAGCCGCTCGGTGAACAATCCTGCATGGTCACCGGCCGACCAAGCGCCGATAAAGGTGATGAGCTGACCCAGGACGATGATCCAGGCGAGATGCGGCAGGGCATAGCGCCCGAAGCGGGCTTGGAGGCGATCGAGGTGGCTCATGGCTTGACTGGCTCGGGCTCGGGCGGGATCAACGCCGGGTCATCGGCCAGAGTACGCGCCACGGCGGTCAGCCGGGCACGCACCGCTTTGTAGCGCTCGCCCAGGTTCGGACGCTCGGCTTTGGGAATCTGGGCCAGGCGATGGTCTGCGGCGCCCAGCCGCTCACCGGCCAAGCGCGGCTGGGCGTTCTTGAGCAGCGCCTCGGCCTCAGCGCACAGTATCTCGGCCAGGGCCAGAGCGGCTGCCGGCTCCAACTCGGGCTGGGCCGGAGCCGACACTGGTTCAGGTTCGGCTGCAACCAGCAGGAGGGCGGCGAGCACGGTCACGACGCAGCGTACAGCACGCATCAGCCGTCCTCCAAGCGCACCGGCACGCCGGAGGCGCGCATCGCGCGTTTGATGCTGCCTACGGTGTAATCGCCGTAATGCACCATGCTCGCCACCAGCGCCGCTGCGGCGCCGCCGGTGGTGACGGCCGCCGTGAGGTGCTCCGGGTGTCCGCCACCGCCGCTGGCGATCACCGGGATGCGCACCGCATCCGCCACCAGTCTGGTGATGGTCAGTTCGTAGCCCTGGCGTACGCCATCAGTATCGATCGCATTCAGGCAGATCTCGCCCGCGCCAAGGGATTCGGCCTCGCGCGCCCAGGCCACCGCGTCCTTGCCGGTGGGCGTGCGCCCTCCGTCAATCACAACCTCGTAGCCGGAGGGGATCGCCGCACGGGCCGGGACCCGCCGTGCATCCATGCCCAGCACCACGCACTGCGCACCGAAGGCCCGCGCCCCCTGGGTGAGCAGCGTCGGATCGCGCACCGCCGGCGAGTTGAGCGATACCTTTTCGGCCCCGGCCAGCAGCACCGCGCGCATCGCTTCCAGCGAACGGATGCCGCCCCCCACCGCAAACGGAATGAACACGCGCTCGGCCACCCGCCGCACCACGTCAATGAACAGCCCCCGGCGCTCGGCCGAGGCGGTGATGTCATAGAATACCAGTTCGTCCGCCCCCTGGGCATCATAGCGCGCGGCATATTCCACGGGATCGCCGAGGTCGACGTTACCCTGGAATTTCACGCCCTTGGTGACCTGCCCGTCGCGCACGTCGAGGCAGACAATGATCCGTTTGGTGAGCACGGCAGGAGGCTAGCGCCCGCGCGAAAAAACCCAGGCCCGTGCAAGCAGCAACAACGATGCAGCCCAAAGGCCCCAGTGATGGCACAGGGAAAGACCCAAGCGGCCGGGCCGGCCGCGCTCCCAGGATTGACTCGAGCGGCCGGGCCGGCCGCGCTCCCAGGGGGCGGCAGCCCCAAACGGGCGCCGAGTGGCGGTGGGCGGATACAATCGCCGCAGGCGATCCGCCCACGTTTTCGCCGGCACGGCGAAAACGAGCCACGACAAAGCCCGGGGTAGGCGCGCAGCGCCGTAGGGCCGGAGGCCCTGAATGAAGAAAGCACTCCCAACGAGATTCGAACTCGTGTCGCGTCCGTGAAAGGGACGTGTCCTAGGCCTCTAGACGATGGGAGCAGGTATTCAGTGGGGCGGAGTTATACGACCTTCCTGGCGTAGGCAACCAGCAGGACGCTGATACGGTTATCCGCAAGGTCGTTGGCGCGACTTGCCCCAGACCGCCTCCAGCCGACCGTGTCACGCCATGATCCTGCACCTGCAGCACCTGCGCGCCGATGGCGATGTGGACACCTACCACCTCAAGCCGGGGCGGCGCTATCACATCGGCCGGGGATCGGCCTGCGAAGTCCGCATCCTCGACCTCAAAATGAGCCGGAAGCATGCCGCGCTCGAATTCATCGATGAGGCCTGGCGCTTCATCGATCTGTGCTCGACCAATGGCTGCAAGCTCAATGGCAACCAGGTATCCGGCACCGTCACGCTGCCCCTGGGCGGGGCCATTGATCTTGGCACCACCACGCTCTCCGCTCATCGCTTCGTCGCACCCGATACGGATCCCGATGCCCTGTCCGCCGGGGAAGCCGCTCCCCCGGCGGTGAAGATCCCGACGCCTGCCCCGGCCCCGACCGCCAGTCGGCCGCTGCCGCAGGAGGATCGGGATGCGCCGCAATCCGCCGCCGAGATCGGTACCGGGGCGTTGATGGCCAAGCCGAAGAGCGAGCCGCCTTCGGCTGCGGCCCCCACCCCCGCGAAGGTTGAGACCAACCACCCCGTCCGCCCGTTGGTGTTCAAAGCGACGTCTGTTGGTCAGCCGTCCGACCTCGTCACGCCGCACCAGGACGAGGCCACGCTGGTCGCCACGCCAAGAGCCCCCATTCCGGCGGCGGCGCAGAGCGACAGCGCGCGACGCATTGAACCAGTGGTGATCCGCAGTGAAAGCCAACCATTGGACCCACCACCTGCGGAGATCAAAGCCGCCGGTCCCATGGATGTCCTCGCCACCGAGGAGCGCGCGTTCTTCATTACCGTGCTCGGCAAACGCGTCGGACCGCTCAGCCGCGCCCAGGCCCGCGATCTCAAGGCGCGCGAGCTGAAGGGCACGCTGACCAGCGCCGACCTCGCCACGTACCCCGTCGCGTAATCCAAAACAACGCAATGAGCCGTAGGCTTCAGGCGGGGTTAACAGGATGGGGAGGATGGGAAGGATGGAATTCACCCGAACATTCGACGGCTTCATCCTCCCCATCATCCCCATCCTGTTCCTTTTTTCGAACTCATCCGGCGGGTGAGCGCGGAACATGTTCGATAGCTCCGAATCAACGACTGATGCATGCCCCTTGGCCGAGTCCATTGCGTTTTTTAGCGTAATCACCCTGGTAGACGCACCGCCGCCAGCACCAGGAACAGCGGGATCTCCTTGAGCGCGAGGTCCTCGGCGGCGCTGCGTGCGCCCCGGGTGCCGCGGCGATGGCTCACCGGCTCATCGCAACCCACGATGCCCCAACCGGCGGTTCCGCAGGCATCGAGATAGGTGGACAGCGGGCGGTGGAACGAGCTCGTGTGGGTGAGGTCGGCCTCCTGCCCGGGGTGGGTGCGGATCGGCACCTTGTTCATCGTCTTGTAGGTGTCGATGCGACGGTACTGCTGCCGGTTGTCCTCGTCCCAGCCCCACGAACTGCGCTTGGGAATGCGGAAGCAGGGATGGCTTAGCACC
Organism: Planctomycetota bacterium; assembly: GCA_044352625.1. Taxonomy (GTDB): domain Bacteria; phylum Planctomycetota; class UBA11346; order UBA11346; family UBA11346; genus JAKLKR01. The sequence continues at coordinate 10,628 of JBILDK010000018.1, read as the reverse complement.
ATCACCAGACGTCCGCCCGGACGCACCAGGGCGGCGGCCCCGGCCAGCACCGGCGCGATCGGATCAAGATCCTGCAAGCACATGACCAGGGCGGCGTGGTCGAAGACCTGGCCGGCGAGCACCGCCTGCGGGTCACGCGCGTCGCCCACCACATAGCGTTCGCCCTTCCCGGCGCGGCCGGTGGCGGCGGCGATCAGCGCGGGACTGGCATCAAGACCGGTGACCTGCACCCCGCGCGCCGCCAGCACCCGGCCGAGCACGCCATTGCCGCAGGCAAGGTCGAGCACGCGGCTGCCGGGCGCGGCGCCGAGCCGGGCCTCCACCGCAGGCAAGATCAGCCGCTTGTAGAAATCGTCGCCGTCCTCGCCGATGAGCTGGTCGTACCACGCGGCGTTGGCTTCCCAGGCAGTGTCCGCGGCGGGCGTTGGCGGCTCTCCTGGGAGCGCAGCCCTCAGCCTGCCTCGATTGGCATCCCGTGCGGTGTCGGCGACCGGTGCCGAAGGATTCCGGGGCCGTGCAGGCCGGGATTCCTCTGCTGGCTGGCCGCCAAACCGCCGCCGGGGCGGCTCGGTCTCCGGATCGGCTGCGCCGCGTCCTGCCGCCAGGATCCGCTCGCGGTCTTCGGGATGGAGGTCCCCCATGCGTTGTTTGGGGCGGTAATCACGGCGTGGGAATTCAGCGGGCATGGCCGGATCATGGCTCGCGCCAGAGCGAGGCCAGCGCGCGTCAGTGGTGGGTGTGGGCGCGGCGCCCGGGCAGGCCGATGGGCAGCAGGAAGTGGTGCGGCTTGGTCAGGATCTTCACCACCAGCCGACGTGCGATTTCGCCGGTGTCGTGCCACGACAGGTCAAAGGCGCGCAAGGCGGTAAGCAGCGACAGGCCGAAGCTGACCGACAAGTTGAGCACAAACATGGTGGCCACGCCGGCGATGGCCCAGAGGAAGAACCCGGCCTTGAACCAGCCGTCGCCCAGGCTGGCGGCGGCGAGGCTGAGGATGCCGCTGTTGAGGGTGACGTGGCGCACATCCAGCGGCAGGCCGAGGATGGTGCCCAGGATCGGGGTGAAGCCGAGCATGAAGCCGAGCGCGATGTTGGTGCCCCAGCCGGCGCAATGCCGGCGCCACGCCGCGCCCCAGCGCACCATGCGGTCGCGTCCGATCCAGCCTGGCGCGTCGAGGTCGGCGATGCCGTCGGCGATGCGGTGCCGCGCCGACCAGTTGTCGAAGGTCCCGCCGGCGAGGCTGGACAACCACAGGATCACCCCGGTCAGCGCCGCGTAGATCGGGGTCAGGCTGTCGCCCACCGACATCGAGGCGTAGACCGCGGTCGCCTCCTCGGCCTCCATCCAATGATGGCCAGTGGCCAGGTGCCAGAGGTTGTCGAGGGCGACGCAGCCGGCAGCCACCAGCGCCACGTTGGCGATGGCCGCCGCCACCTGGCTGGAACAGATGCGGGTCGCGATCTCCACGATCTCGTCGTGATCGACTTCACCTTCGGCATCGCGCACCACCGTGGCCAGGGCCGCAGCGGTCATCGCCGGCTGCTTGGTGGCGAGCATCAGCCCGGTGTGCTGGAGGGTGACGAAGCTCGCCGCATAGTTCAGCGAATAGCCCAGACCCTCGACGAACAGCGGCAGGCCCGCCCCCACCGCCACATGGTGCACCTGGACTTTCATGGCGGCGGTGGCGGTGGTGAGGATCCCGCCGCCCGCCGCCGCCAGCCAGATGTGGCGGTATTCGGCGCGGTCGCGGGCGATGTAGTGGCTGCCGGTCTCGCCGGCGCGCTCGATCACCTTCTGGTGCAGCAGGCGCAGGTTGGCCGAGGCCAGGGCGCGAACGCTGCGGTCGTGCTGGGCGTAGGCCACCATCCGCACCAGCAGCCGGCGCACCGCGGCGGCGTGCTCGGCGGCGTCACGGGCCTCGGGGATGGCCGCCATCAGTTCCATGCGCCCGAGGATGCGATGCAGCAGCTCCAACGAGAATACCGCCTCCAGCGCGACCCCTTCAAGCTGCAGGCGCTCATGCACCTGGCGCAGTTCGACGCGGCACCCGGCCAGGGCCACGCGCCAGGCATCGGCCGCCACGTGGTTGTGGACACCGCCCTCCCAGGCGTTGGCGAGGGCCAGGCTGGTGGCGGCCAACTGGTAGAAGTTCGCGGCGGTCACGGCTTCGCCAACGCGGGAGCCGCGCACCGTCGGCGACAGGCCGTGGGCCTGGGCACGCAACGCCAGCAGGCGGAAACCATCGGCATAGCCACGCACCAGCGGGGCCCACAGCCCCGGGCGGTCGTCCGGGGACAACAGCGTGATCAGGCGTTGAAAATGCTCCGGCGTGGTCTGCTGCAAGCGCGCCGCGCTGTCTTCGTCGGGGAATTGCCGGCGCATGAGCTGGGCGAGGTCGCACGGATCCTTGGGCCGGGGCAGCAGCCGCGCCAGCATCCGGTCGGCCGCCTCGGCCAGGAAACCACGGTCGTTGGGCATGCCGGTGCGGGCGAAGAACGCCGCCAGGTCGGTACTGGCGAGCAGGGCGACGAGGGCGTTCTGGACCGCAGCGCACAGGCCGGGATTGGCACTGAGCGCATCTCCCAGGGCGGCGGCCCGGGGTTGCATATCGGTCATCACCACCCAGCCCCCGGTGGTCTCGGGGGCCGCCATGCGCTGGCGCGGCCCACCGCGGTCGGTGGCCAGCCAGCGTTGCAGGTCGATCCATGCGGTGATGCGACCTGGCTGGTCCTTGGCCGAGGCCAAGGCTCCGAGCAGGCGTACCACCTCGTGCTCACTGATGCTGGACGGAGTACGGGCTGACATGGGCGAGAAGGATATGACAACGGCCCACGGTGCATCCTGAATCCATACCGACCCATATCACTGGCACGACCGGTGCGTCCATCCCCGGCAACCCGTCGGAGGTTCCAACATGTGTCGTGGACTGCGACAGCTCGCCCTCGCCCTGTTGACCGCCGCCCTGCTGCCGGCGGCGACCTCCATGTGGACCGCCGAAACCCTGGCGGACGGCAGCCTCTATGCCGACCAGGTGGCCCGCAAACGCGGCGACCTCATCACCATCCTGGTCAAGGAGACGGTGACCATCACCGACAAGCAGACCACCGAGACCAAGCGCAAGAGCGACCCCATCAAAGCCCAGATCACGGCGGTGCCGGGGAAGACCGCGACCGAGAACCTGCCGTCCCTCGAAGCCTCGGCCGAGAACAATTTCAAAGGCGAAGGCAGCTATACCGCCAGCGGCGATGTGCGCGCCACCATCACCGGGCGCGTGGTCGATGTGCTCGACAATGGCAATCTGCTGATCGAGGGTCGCCGTCAGGTGCAGGTCAACGACGACACCAAGACCATTCTCGTCACTGGCATCGTACGCACCGCCGATCTCAAGAGCGACAATACCATACTCTCAGAAAAATTGCATAATTTCCAGGTTTCGATCGAGGGCGAAGGCCCCCTGGCGCGGGCCCAGCAGAAGGGCTTCCTGGGCAAGATCGTCGATGTCCTCTGGCCTTTCTGAGGTGACCATGCGACCCCTGCCTTTGCTTGTCCTGTGCGCGGCCCTGTTCGCCGCCGATCCGCCTGCGAGCCCCCTTCCCAGCGACGGTGTGCGCCTCAAGGACCTGTGCGAAATCGATGGCGTGCGCGCCAACCAGCTCAATGGCATCGGCGTCGTGGTCGGCCTGCCCGGCACTGGCGACAAGAGCGCCGCGACCTTGCGCATGCTCAAACAGATGCTCGACAAGAAAAAGCTCTCTTTCAGCGAACTCGACCTGGCCTCGAAAAATGTGGCCATGGTGGCAGTCACCTCCGAATTTCCCGCCTTTGCCCGTGGAGGCGATCGCCTCGCCACCACCCAGGTGGCCTGCATCGGCGATGCCACCAGTCTCAAGGGCGGGGTGTTGCTACAAACCTCGCTGGAAGGTGCCGACGGCATCATCTACGCCGTCGGCCAGGGTCCGGTCTCGATTGGCGGGTATGGTGCGGCAGCCCCGGCGGGTGGCAGCAGCGGAACGCCCCACACCAATTTAGAAACGGTCGCCCTGCTCACCCAGGGGGCGATCGTCGAGCGCCCCTTCCCGGCGACCTTCCTCGCCGACAACGAGCTCAAACTCAAACTGCGCAATCCTGATTTCACGACCGCTGCACGGGTGGTGCGTGCGCTTCGCGAGGCCTTTCCTGCCCATGGGGTCAGCGCCACCGACGCCGAACTCATCACCCTGTCCTTCGCCGCGGCGGATGGCAAGGCCCCGGATCCAACCCTGGTGGTGGCGGCCATCGACCGCCTCCAGCAACTGCGCGTTGAACCTGATCTGAAAGCCCGCGTGGTGATCAACAGCCGTACCGGCACGGTGGTTGCCGGCAGCCAGGTGCGGATCAGCGCCGTGGCGGTGAGTCATGGCGGCCTGAGCCTGCGCGTTCAACCGCGCCAGGTGATGATCGATGGCAAACCGACCCTCGCCTGGAAGGACCCCGCCACCAACCTCACCGCACCCTCGACCCCGCCCGGCGTGCGCCCCACCCAGGTCCCCGGCACGCTCAGCGTCATTGAAGGCATCACCGTCGAAGAGATCGCCAACGGCCTCAATGCCCTCGGCGCCCGCCCCCGCGACCTCATGGCCATCTTCCAGGCGATCCACTCGTCCGGCGCGCTGCACGCGGAACTCGTCGAGATGTAGGTAGGAACCGTGGTTGGTGGTTGGTGGTTGGGGAATACACGACAACGCACTGCGACCGCATGACCCTTCACCGGGCGGGTGATCCGCAGCCGCGCTGCATTCGGCTGTCATCCAACCACCAGAAACCAACCACCAACCACGCGGCGCACAGCGCCGCTCGTTTCGGCACGACCCATGCGTTGTCGATGAATATGGATCTCGCGCTCACCCCGCTTGCCGCGTTGCCCGCCACTGCCGTGCCGGATGCCAAGCTCAAGCAGGCTGCAGGGCAGTTCGAGGCGTATTTTCTTGGCGAGATCCTCAAACATGCCGAGCCGGAACCGGGCGAGGAAGGTCTGCTCGATGGCGACAGCGCCAGCGCTACCTACCGGCAACTGTACCATGGCGCCCTGGCCGAACAGGCGTCGGGCGGTTTGGGTATCGCGGACCTGCTCATGCACGAACTGGCGGCAAAGGTAAAACTAATGCCCGCACCTGATGGGAAGCAGCCATGAATCAGCACCAGCAGACCATTGCCACCCAATTGCGCGACCATCTCGACCATGAGCTGGCGGTGCATCGCCGCCTGTTCGCCTTGGCCGAGGAGAAGCAGCGCCGCATCGTCGCCCACGAGATCCCGGCGTTCACTCAACTGCTCGAACAGGAGCAGGGCGTGATCACCGAAGCCGGACGCCTGCGCCTGGTGCGCGACCGCCTGGTGCGCGCCGTGGCCACGATCATGGCACTCAAGCCCGAGGCGACGACCCTGACCACGGTGCTTGAACGCCTCGATGGTTCCCTGCGCGACCAGCTCGCCGAGCGTCAGCGCGAATTGCGCAGCCTGCTCGAACGTCTGCGTCAGCTCAACGAGCGCAATCTCTTGCTCATCCGCTCGGGCATCGGCCTGGTACGCGACATCCTGCAGTCGGTCATCGGCAACGGAGAGGTCCGCAACTACGACCGCCGCGGCAACCACGGCCAGCTCACCACCGGGGCCGGACAACTCGTCAATCTCGCCGGATAAGTCGCGCGCCTGGCGCGCGACGTTCGGTGCGCGCTGCGCGCACCGAACCGCACGGCCGCAGGCCGGCACCGCACCCGCGGCGCAAGCCGCGACCGCACCCGGCGCGCAGCGCAGACTGCACCGCGCGCGCAGCGGATGATGTTCGGCATGCCATTCGCGTCCTGATCCCGTACCATGCCTGATGCCCTCTCAATCGGCTTGTCGGCGCTGCGCACTCAGCAACGGGCCTTAGAGGTCACCAGCCACAACATCGCCAATTCAGCGACGCCCGGCTATAGCCGGCAGCGCACTGATCTGGCGGCAGCCTCAGCCGAAAACATCAACCCGGGGCAGGTCGGCCGCGGGGTTGATGTCATCGCCATCCGCCGCATTGCCGACAACCTGGTGGGCGAGCGCCTGCGCCAGTCGGAAGGTGAATCCGGGCGTCTGAGCAATCTCTCCGCCAACTTGAGCATCGTCCAGCAGGCCTTTAATGAGCCTGGTGAAAACGGCCTCAATCAGGTGACCAACCGCCTGTTCGCCTCGTTTGAAGATCTCACCTCCAATCCCGAATCGAGCGCGGTGCGTGCCACCGCCGTCCAAGCCCTCGAGACCTGGACCAGCACCATGCAGGGCCTGGGACAGCGTCTGGTGGGCATTCGCGACGACCTGCAGACGTCGCTGACCACGGATATCGCCAAGGTCAACGATCTGACCTCCTCGATAGCATCCCTCAACCAGCAGATCCGCTCCCAGGTCAATCTGGGCAACCAGCCGAATGACCTGTTCGACCGCCGCGCCCTGCTGCTCCAGGAGTTGACCAATTACCTGGATGTCAGGGTGCGCCTCAATCCCGTGGATCAGTCGGTGCTGGTTGATGTGAACGGCAACCTGCTGATCGGCGTGGATGACGCCATCCGGCTCACCGTGTCACAGAATGCCGGGGGCAGCATGGCGGTCCTCAATGGCGCCGGCTTTGCCATCGACCCCAGCGGCGGACGCATTGGCGCGACCTATGAATTGCACAGCTCAATCCTGCCGGCGATCCAGGACCAAGTGGACACCCTCGCCGCCACGGTGGCGCGGCAACTCAATGGCCTGCACGCCACCGGCACCAATCATGCCGTGCGCGCGTTGTCCTATACCGCTGAATATGGCGTACCGGTGAACACCGGCACCACCGATCTTGATGATCCGTCGCAGATCCAGGGAGGCGAGGGTCAGGCCGGCATCCCTGCCGCATTCATGCCCTCCTATACCGACTCCAATGGCGTGGTGACGACGCGGAATCTGAGCATCAATATCACCGACTCCGCCAGCGGCCTGGCGCGCAAATACACGGTGCGTTATGATCCCGCCGACGGTAACCGCTCGCTCACGGACCTGGTCGCGGCGATCAACACCGGACGAGGTGGCGGGTTTACCCTCTATCCTGACCAGGCTGCGGGCATCGATGGGTTGAATGCGCGCATGATCCAGGTGGATGGCGGCCTCAAGCTGGAGCTCGCCACCAACCGTCCAGGGCTCTCCATCGACTTCAGCCAGGCCCTCGACAACCAGCCCAGCGCCAGTACTTGGACCGGCTCCGCGGTGACGGTGAGCGGGACGTTGACCACACCGATCCCGGCTCAACGGCTCAATGTGGCGGTTGAAAATGGCGGCACGCGCCTGCGCCTAACCTGGCGCGATCCCGGTACCGGCGCGGTGACCAATCTGGGCACGGCCGCAATCCCGGCTAGCGGAGTCAGCGCGGTGGCGGTCGGCGGCCTTACTGTGACCATCCCCGCCGGTACCTGGCGGGATGGCGATGCCTTCGGTGTCGGCGTCGCGGTTGGCGGTCAGGTACTCGACGCAGCGGGTGCTCCCGGTGCATACACCAAGACGGCGACCTGGGTGGCGGCGGATGCGAGCATGACCGTTCGTGGTCGCTACACCGGCAACCTGTCCTTTGATCCGGCTCAGCCCTGGTCGATGAAGGTCATGACAGCGGGCGTGATCGGAGCCAAAAGCGACGTGGCCCCGCCCAACAATCCGCCCCAGGTGCAATTCACCTACTGGACCGGCTCGGCCACTGCCCCGACCCAGCAGACCATGATCCGCACCCTGGATGAGAGCTACGCCGCCGGTCGGCCGGTCGAGATTGCCGACGGGGTGTATGCGGTGTTTGGCGCCGGCACCCTGGCCACGGTGGGCAGCACCCTGGATTTCACCGTCGATGGTCAGCCCGACCAGGCCGGCCTGCTGCCCGCACTGGGCATCAATGGCATGTTTCAGGGCGCTTCCCGTGCCACCACCATCGGCGTCGAGGCCGAACTATCAGCCGACCCCAACCGTTTTGCCGTGGCCCGTTCGCGCAACGAGGGCGACAACAGCAATCTGACTGAAATCCTCAACCTGCGCAAACAACTGCTGTTCTCCAACGGTTCCTTTGCCATGGACGACTTCTACCAGTCGGCAGTAGCCGGCATTGGTGTCCAGATCCAGCAGGCCCAGCGCCTGGGCGAGAACCAGGACGCGCTCAAGGCCAGCCTCTCCAACCAGCGTGAGCAGGTGAGCGGCGTGAACATCGACGAGGAAGTGGGGGCGATGATGCTTCAGCAGCAGGCCTACACCGCCGCAGCGCGCATCATCACCACCGCCCGCGAGAACATCCAGACCCTGCTTGACATCATCCGCTGAGGTCCGCCATGGAACGCATCACCAACGTCGCGATGAATGCCAGCGTGCTGGCCACCAACCAGCGCACCCTGGCCCGTTTGGCCACCTACCAGCAGCAACTCGCCTCGGGCAAAAAGGTCAATCAGGTCAGCGACGACCCGGTGGGGGCCAAGACCTCGATGCGCTACACCGGCGAGCGTTTCGCCGCCCAGAAGTACCTCGACAACATCGACCGCGGCACCTCCTTCATGAATGCTTCGGACAGTGCCCTGAATGAGATGTCCAAGCTCATGGATCAGGTCAAAGAGGTGGCGGTGCAGGGCGCGAACGGCTCTCAGGATGCCGCCAGCCGCAAGGTTCTGGCCCAGAGCCTGGACTCGTACCTCTCACGCCTCGTGGACGTGGCCAACACGGTCCACGACGGCCGCTACATCTTTGCCGGCACTGCCACCACCCAGGCCGAACCGCCCTTTGCCCTTGCAGAGGACGGCACCAGCGTCGGATACAGTGGCAATCTTGATTCCTTTGCGGTCAAAGTGGGCCCGAACTCCTCGGTAGCGCTCAATCAGGACGGCTATGGCCTGTTCATGAAGGAGGTGGACGTGTTCACGATGGTGATCAACCTGCGCGAAAGCCTCAACGCCAACGATGGGGATGAGGTCAATGCCCTGCTCACTGAGGTGGATGCAGCGAGCACCCACATCAACAATCTGCATGGGGCCATGGGTGGCCGTCTGCAGCGCCTTGAATTAGCGCGCAACCAGCTTGAAGACAGCACCGTGTACCTGGGTGAACTCATTAGCAAAATCGAAGATGTTGACCTGACCGAGGCCATCAGCCAAATGCAACTCAGCCAGGTGGCGCTCGAAGCCGGCCTCCAGGCCGGCACCCGGGTGCTGCAGCCGACCCTGCTGGACTTCCTGCGCTAACGGTCGCCAGGGGGACATGGAGTTGCGAAGCCCTCCGCGCGGTTATGGTGGGGACATGGCCCGCTATCGCGCGTCCTATGACCTACTCATGTCCGGTGACGGATAATCGGTCCCGATGCCGCGTATAGCGATCATCAGTGACATCCATTCCAACATGCCGGCGCTCAATGCCGTCATTGCGGATATTGGCACACAGCGGGTGGATTCCATCTTCTGCCTGGGTGACGTGGTCGGCTATGGGCCGCAGCCGGTCGAGGCCATGTCGAAGGTGCTGGAAATATGCCCCCGGGGCCGGGTTATCTGCGGCAACCACGACCACGCCTCAATCTACGAGCCTATCGGGTTCAATGCCGAGGCGCGCAACGCCGCCGTGTGGACCAACAAGATGATCAAGGCCGGCTGGTGGAGCCTGCTCGGTGCGCGGAAGCAGCGCTGGGAATGGCTCAAAAGCCTGCCCACCAGCTTCATTGAGGGCGACGCCCTCTACGTGCATGCCAGCCCGCGCAACCACCTTGAAGAGTACATCCTTGAGGAGCACACCCTCGGGCGCAGCTACCTGGGCGAAGATCCCCGTCAGCTCCTCGAAGAAAACTTCGCCCTGGTCCACCATACGTGCTTCGTGGGCCACACCCACCGACCAGGCGTGGTCACCGGCGATGACTTCATGTGGCATTCGCTGCCCAACCTGAACCACCGCTGGACCATCGATCCGCGTAAGACCATCATCAACGTGGGCAGCGTCGGCCAGCCGCGCGACGGCGACCCGCGCTCGTGCTACGCTATTTTCGACGGCGAATCTGTGGAATGGCGCCGGGTCGAATACAATATCGAAGCCACGCGCAAAATGATCTACGACAATCCGAATCTGGGTAACGCCCTCGGCGACCGCCTCGTCGTCGGTAGATAACGCGCTGCGCGCCGGGTGCGGTGCGCCTGACGGAGCGGTGCGGTGCCGGCCCGTGCGGTTCGGTGCGCGCTGCGCGCGCGGTGCGGACAACCCATGGGCCCCATTCGAATCCAGTCGAGCCGAAGGTCGCACCGGCCGCCCCCGGCGGCCACCCAACCCGGCGCGCAGCGCCGACCGAACCCGGCCCAGGCGCAGCCGGGCCGACCGCACCGCGCTGAAGGCGCACCGCACCCGAATCAAGAGGGCCTTGCGCCCAGGAAAACGGCTCCATAGTGCCCCACCCCTCAGACTGGAAACGACCATGCCCAAGATGAAGAGCCACAAGGCCAGCCGCCGTCGCATGCGCCTGACGCCCACTGGCAAGCTGATGATGACCAAGTCCAACGTGCGTCATTTCATGACCAACCGCAGCGCGAAGCGGAAGCGCGGTTTTCACTCCAAGCACGTTTCGACCACCGCTGGCTATCTGCGCCGCG
>JBILDK010000252.1:0-4778 GCA_044352625.1 Planctomycetota bacterium | reverse complement strand
CAGGGGCTGCTCGAACCCGATCCCGCGTATAGGCGCGAGAACACGTTGCTCTTGCCGGTGGTGGTGGTGGGCGCGGCGGTGGCGGTGAACGACGCCCAGCGACCCGCCCTCGATGCCGCCTATGCCAGTCTCATTGCCCAGGCCGACCTGCTCGGCCTGCCGGTGATCGATGTGCGGACGGCCACCGGGCGCACGAAGACGGCGTTTCGCGACGATGCGACCCGGCTGCTGGCCGACGGCCTCGCCAATCTTACCTGGCACCTGCGGGTCTTGGAGCGCCGCTGATGCGCCGCCTGCGTCTCGCCACCCGCTCCAGTCCGCTTGCCTTGTGGCAAGCGCGCCTGGTTGCAGCCGGGCTGCGCGCCGCCCATCCCGGATTGCGCGTCGAGCTGGTGCCGCTCACCTCGTCGGGCGATGCCGATCGCACCACGCCGCTCTATGCCTCGGCCGAGGTCGGGCTGTTCGTGCGCGAGATCCAGGCGGCGGTGCGTGCCGGCCGTGCCGACGCCGGGGTGCATTCCTGCAAGGATCTACCCACCACGCTGCCCGCGGGTTTCGTTCTGGCGGCGGTGCTGCGCCGCGCTGATCCGCGCGACGCCCTGGTCGGCGGGCCGGACCTGACGTCCTTGCGCCCTGGCGCGGTGATCGGCACCAGCAGCCTGCGTCGCCAACATCAGCTTGCCGCGCTGCGCCCCGATCTGCGCTTCGTCTCCATCCGCGGCAATGTTGATACGCGCCTGCGCAAGGTTGCCGAGGGCCACTGTGACGCCAGCGTGCTGGCCATGGCCGGGCTTCACCGCCTGGGCCTGGTGGTTGCCGCCCGGGCCTGTCCGCTCGACCCGATCGTACAGTGCATTCCGGCTCCGGCCCAGGGCGCCGTGGCCATCGACTGCCGCCAGGACGATGTGACCACGCGCCGCCTTTTGAGCTGCCTGGATCATCGTGGCACGCACGCGGCCGTGGCCTGTGAGCGGGCGGTGCTGGCAGCGCTGGAGGGTGGCTGTTCCTTGCCGCTCGGCTGCCATGTGCGGCGCAACGCCGCGGGCACCTGGGTTGGGTACGCCGCCCTCGGCACCGCCAACGCGGTGCGTCGGGCCACCGCCAGCGGTGGCCTCGCGGGACTCGACGCGGCCCTCCTCGCCGGGTTGCGCTGACCGCTCATCAACGCCCGCATCATGGCCGGTGTATCACCATCACCGGTGCATGATACACCGGTCGACGCTGCGCGCCGCCGCGCCGGACCATGCTGCTCCCGTCACCGCTGGAGGTCCCATGTCCCGTTTGCTCCGTACCTGTTCGTCGCTCCTGCTTGCCCTTGCCTTGGGGGGTCCGTTGGCGGCGCTTGAGACCTCGCTGCTGCAATTCAACGGTCAGGGCGGCGCGGTGGTCAACGCGGGCACCGGCATGATCACCATCTATGAGGTCACGAACGCTCAATCCACCCGCAAGAGTGTGTTCAATTTCCTTGCTGATCTGGCCTTGCTTGAGGCGAAGATCATGGGCGAAGTCAATGGCGCGGTCTTCTCGCAACTGCGCACCGGCACCGAAAACATGGACCCCAGTGTTGAGGTGCTGATCCAAAAGATGTTCAGCAAGGAGATAAGCGAGGAGCAGAAGAAAAGGGGCAGGCCCAGCGACCAGGCCCTGGTGCGCGAAGCGGAGGATGCGTTCTGGGCCAAGAGTGCGCCCTATGATGGGGTGGTCCAGGTGGCGTATGGTGCCAAGAAAATGATGGTCGCCATCCCCGCCAAGCACGCGGTGCTGTTTTACGACGTTCAGGACCCCCTCCGCCCCACCTTTGCTGGCTGCTACAACTTTGGTCCGGCGCTGTATGTCGCCCTGGGCTACAACACCCAGCCCAACCCGATTGATATCGTCTCGCAGCTCGATCTCGACCCAGAAGAGAAGAAGAAACTGCAGGACAGCTTCAAGCACACCGAGGATTTCGGTGCAGTTCCGGCAGCCAAGAGCGAGTTGTGGTGCGCCAATTCAGGAGATTTCTATGCGTTGGTCGATGCTGCCAACAACAAGATCATCCTGTTCGAGGACACCGGCAAGAAGATCGCCCTGCGCTCAGTGCGATCGATCAGCGCCGACCTCGCCATCCCCGTGGGCTTCCGTGCGGAGCCTGACGAGGTTGCCGCATTGCAGGCCCTGATCAAAGACAACAAGACCGTTGCCGAGACGCTCAAGGAGATGGGCCTGACCCCCTTTGACCAGCACACCCTGCGCGCCTTCGTCAACCATATCCAGGTCGGGGAAGATGCGAAAAGGGCCGCCGCTCTTCAGGCTACCAAGAACAACACGCAGATTGCGCTGGATTTCACCGGTCAGCGCAAGCTGTTGATCTATAACCTGCAGGGCAGCGGCAATAGCCTCGAACTGGCCAGCGCCCGCGACTACACCTTTGAGGTGGGTCTCAACACCGTGGCCCGTTTCGCCAACAACCGGGTCAACGGCCCCACGCTGCTGGGCAATGCGCGGGACAATCTCAAAGCGGGCCGCGTGAAGAGCGCTCTCGCGGTGTTGGGATCGGCGATCAAGATGACCCCGCTGGTGACCGCGGCCGCGGCCAAGGACCAGGGCTTCAAGAAACTCAAGGACGCGGACAAAGATGCCTTTGACAAGCTCATTGAAGAAGGCACCAAGGCCGAGGAAGAGCTGAAGGCCACGTTCAAAACCATTGTCGAGGAAGCCGCAGAGGCGCGCGAGAAGGCGAAGAAGACGGCGAAGTGAGCGAACGTCCGGAGGTCCGGAGGTCCGGAGGTCCGGAGGTCGCGTTGGCGGCGTGGGATGCGGCTCTGACGGTGCTCCCGCCGACGCATCCACGGCGGATCGGGCGTGCGTTGCTGGCGCTTGGGGTGATGGTCCTGATCCCGGCGACGGCGTGTTCGATTGCGCTTATGAATCTGGGACTGGGGCTCGCGCTGGGCGGCGCGCTGCTGGCGCGGGCGCCCCTGGGCCGGGTGCCGGGACTATGGTGGGGCGCGGCCTTGGCCGCCTGGGGTGCGTTGTCGATGGTGAGCGTGATCGCCCTGGGTCGGCATGCGCATCCGTACAACGGGTTCGGTCTGCTCTACACGTGGTTGGCCTTTCCCGTGGCGTGGCTTGCCTGCCGCGAGGCCGGCACCCGACGCGTGGTGGCGTGGGGTCTGGTCGCTACGCTGGCTGCGGCCGTGGCCTTGTCGCTGGTGCAATACACCGTGGGCCTGCGCGAGGACCTGCGCCCGTTCCGGGTCGGCGGCGGGCCCAGCGCGCTGCGCTTCACTTTCGCCAACGGCTTCTTCAGCACGCACCTGACCCTGGCGGCGGTGATGATGGCGCTGCTCATCGCCCTGGCCGGGCGATTGCGGCACGACCTGCCGCGTTGGGCGGGATGGGCGGCGGTGGTGCTGGCAGCGACTGGTCTCGTGCTGTCGTCGGGGCGGCTGGCCTTTGTCGGGCTGCTGGCGGCGCTGGCGGTGTGGGGTGTGCTTGGCGACCGACGCCGGGCGCTCGCTGCGCTGGTGGGCGGTGGCGCGCTGCTGGCGGTGGCCATCACCGTGCTGGCCCTGACCCAGGGTCCCCGGCTCAAGGCCATGCTGCGCGGCGAGGATGGTCGCTGGATGATCTGGCAGACCACGGCGCACCTGATTGCAGAAACTCCGCTGGTGGGCAGCGGCGGTTCGCGCGCCTTCACCGAGCGCTACGCGGTGCTCAATCCTCAGCTCCACGATGGCCGCACCGGCGAGTTTCCCATGGGCGCGCCCCATGCCCATAACAGCCTTCTGTCGATAAGCGCGGAACATGGCGTGCCGGCTGCGATCCTCTATCTGCTGCTGCTCAGCGCACTGGTGCTGGCAGCGTGGCGACGACGCGATCAGGATGCGGATGCCTGGCGACTGGCGACGGCGCTGGTGGCGGGCATGCTCGCCGCCGGGATGTTCGAGCACCTGGCAGGTGATGGCGAAAGCGCCCTCGTCCTGTTCGCGCTGCTTGGCGCCCTGACCGCGCCACGACGCGAGGAGACGCCGGCATGATTCCGCTCTGCGAACCCTGCCTCGACGGCAACGCCGCCGCGTATCTGCAGGAGTGCATCACCTCCGGCTACGTCAGCTCGGTGGGCCCGTTCGTCGAGCGCTTCGAGCGCGAGTTCGCCGCCACCGTCGGCAGCCCCCACGCGGTGGCCTGCGCCAGCGGCACCGCCGCCATCCACCTCGCGCTCCTGGTCCTCGGGGTCCAGCCCGGCGACCTGGTGCTGGTCAACGACAGTACCTTCATCGCCAGCGCCAATCCGGTGCGCTACTGCGGCGCCGAGGTCGGCCTGATCGACAGCGAGACGCGTTCGTGGAACCTGGACCCGGCGCTGCTCGCCCAGGCCCTCGACGACAACGCCCGCGCGGGCCGTCGCGTCGCTGCCGTGATCGCGGTGCACATCATCGGCCAGCCGGCGGACCTCGGCCCGGTGCTCGACGCCTGTGCGCGGCACGGCGTGCCCCTGATCGAGGATGCCGCCGAGGCCCTTGGCGCCGGATACGATCTGCATTATCCGCATGTCGCATGCCGTGGTCGCCAGGTCGGCACCATCGGCCGCATCGGCTGCTACAGTTTCAATGGCAACAAGATCATGACCACTGGCGGCGGCGGGATGCTGGCCACCGCCGATGCGGATCTGGCGCGACGCCTCAAGCACCTCAGCACCCAGGCCAAGCTGCCGGGCGCGGCGTTCATTCACGACGCGGTCGGTTACAACTACCGCCTGACCAATCTCGCCGCAGCCCTGGGCTGCGCCCAGCTCG
>JBILDK010000251.1:0-4783 GCA_044352625.1 Planctomycetota bacterium | reverse complement strand
CTGGCGCTTCGAACGAAATTATGGCTCTATGCCGAGATCAGTGGGTAGTTGCTGGTCAAGCAGCCAGGCCAAAGTGCCGCCATGGACACCAACCCGCTCTTTACCGCAGCCCTAGGCCTGATTCCGCCATGGTGCGTGGTTCGCACCGACTTCCGCCCCGAGCAGCGGCTGCTGGAGATGCAGGTGGATTTCTCGTCGGGGGCGCGCTTCGCCTGTCCTGACTGCGGCGCGAAGGACTGCGGGGTTTACGACACCGTCGATAAGCGCTGGCGGCACATGGACTTCTTTCAGCACCAGGCCTTCATCGTCGCTCGTGTTCCGCGCATTCAGTGCTCTGAGTGCGGTGTGCGGTTGATCACCGTGCCCTGGGCCAGGCCTGGTAGTGGCTTCACCTTGCTGATGGAGGGGCTGATCCTGGAGCTGTCGCGTTCGACACCTGTGCGCAATATCGCCCAGCTGCTTCGCGTGTCCGACAATCGGGTGTGGCGCGTCATCCAGCACTACGTCGATGACGCCGTGTCGCGGATCGACTGCTCCAAGGTGCGGGTGATCGGTGTTGACGAAACCTCGGCCAAGAAGCGACACGACTACATCAGTTGCTTCTTCGACATGGAATCCAAGCGCCTGGTGTTCGCGACGGAGGGTCGCGAACACCAGGTGGTCGCCTCCTTTGCTCGCTTCCTGGGCGAGCACGGCGGCGACGCGTCTGCCGTAACCGAGGTGTCCTGTGATATGTCCCCGGCCTTCATCAAAGGTGTGCGAGAGTCCTTGCCCGAGGCGGCGGTGACCTTCGATCGGTTCCACGTCGCCAAGATACTCGGCGATGCTGTGGAGCGGGTCAGACGCTCAGAATGGCAGCTCGACAAGACGGTGAAGGGCGGGCGATTCGCTCTGCTCAAAAACCCGGTGAACCTGACCGACCGCCAACGAGAGCAGCTTCAGGATATCACCTCCAGGAACGCATCCTTGGCCGAAGTCTACCGCATGAAGGAGACATTCAGGGACCTCTATCGGCAGCCCGACATCGTCGCTGCCACTGGTTTCCTCAAGGGCTGGATCGCCACAGCCATGAACTCGACGCTCAAGCCGCTGGTCAAGGCCGCCAAGACCATCAACAACCGCGCCAAGGGCATCCTGCGCTGGTACACGACGCGCATGACCAACGCCGTGCTGGAGGGACTCAACAGCCTGCTGCAAGCAGCCAAGCGCAAGGCCAGAGGCTACCGACTCCACCGCACCTTTATCACCATGGCCTACCTCATTGCCGGGAAGTTGGACCTGCGGGCACTATCACCCTTCGCTTGCCAGGCGGCTACCCACTGATCTCGGAATAGAGGCCTTTTTTTGGGTTGACGCATGCGAGGTGGTCAGCATAGGGTCAGGTACCATGGTGAGGCCGCGGAATACTTCTTCGAGGGTTACTCGTTCCTCGCCTAGCTCACGCACCCCGCCGTGGGCCTCAGTTATTTGTACTAATTCAGCGCGGTGTTCTGCCGCGCAGGTGATTGTCACTGTGTCGGCGTTGTGGGCCACATCGCTTGCCCAGGTGATGGTTTTCAGCACTGAGGCGAGTGCCGAGCCATCTCCGCTGCGAAGACGCACTCGTACGTGGGTGGTGCGGGTGGCGCGGCTGCGTAGGGCTTCGATTGATTCCTCCGCGACCAGACGCCCACGATGCACCACGACCACGCGACTGCACACCGCTTCGACCTCAGCCAGGATGTGAGTCGAGAGCAGAATGGTATGTTTGTTTGATAATCTGCGCACCAATTCGCGGAAGTTAGCTACCTGGGAGGGATCAAGTCCCGAGGTCGGCTCGTCGAGGATCAGTATTGGTGGTCCGCCCAAGAGTGCCTGGGCCACACCTACGCGCTGGCGGTTGCCTTTTGATAGTTTGCGGATGTGGCGCTTGGCGTTCTCAGTCAGCCAGGTCGCTTCAATCGCTTCTACCACCTGTTTGCGCCGCTCGCTCGCAGCCACGCCTTTGAGCCGCGCTACATGGTCGAGGTAAGCGGTGACCGTCATGTCGAGATAGAGCGGCAGCTCTTCCGGCAGGTAGCCGATGGCCTTGCGGCAGGCCAGCGGTTCCGCCACTAGGTCGTGGCCGGCAATGGTCGCGGTGCCTGCGGTCGGTGCGACGAAGCCGGTGAGGATTTTCATCGTCGTCGATTTGCCCGCGCCGTTGGGTCCGAGGAAGCCGACAATCTCGCCCTGCTCCAAGGTCAGGCTTACATCCTGCAGCGCCTGAAAAGTGCCGTAGGTCTTGGCTAGGTTGCGGGCTTCGAGGACGCTCATGGCGAATGTCCGGAGGTCCGGACCTCCTGACTTCCGGACCTCCGGACGGTGGCCTTCATGCGAGAAATTCATCCACCGTCGCGCGCAGCGCCGCGGCCTGTTCGCGATGAACCGCATGGCCGCTATCGGGGATGATCACCACCCGGGCATCGGGCATGCGCGCCGCCATGCGGGTGCATTTGTCGCAATAGGTCCGGTCGGCAGCTCCGGCTACCAGCAGCACCGGCATGGTCAGTTCGCCCAGGCGGTTCCACAGCGGTTCCATCATGCCGGTGCCGAGCTGGCGCAGGTTGGCGGCAAGGCAGTGTGGGTCCTGATTCAGGCGCAGGCAGCGCAGGTCTTCTTCGACCCGGCGGGCCAGGGGCTTGGCCGGGCGCAGTGCCGGGTTGGCCTCCCACCAGGCGACGAAGGGGCCGATACCGTCTTCTTCGAGGATCTGGGCTAGACGCTCGTCCCTGGCGCGGCGCAGTGCGCGCTCACCCGGATCAGAGATCCCGGGCGAGGTGCTGACGAGGATAAGACGGCGCACCCGGCCGGGATGGTCGAGGGCAAGGCGCAAAGCGATGCGCCCGCCCATGCTGTAGCCGAGCAGATCGCCCCCCGCCGGCAGCTGCGCGGCGAGGGTTGCGGCTACCGCCTGGAAGCCGTTGCCCGGCGGGCACGGCCGGTGGCCATGGCCGGGCAGGAGTTCGCAGCGCGCCGCCGGGCCCAGCACTTGGTGCCAGACGGCTGCGGTTTCGGTGAAACCATGCAGGGCGATGAGCACGATCAGCCTTTGGTGGGGACTGACTTGAGGTTCCAAATATCCTTGGCGTACTGCTGCATGGTGCGGTCGGTCGAGAACTTGCCGCTCTTGGCGGTGTTCATGATCGCCGACACGGTCCAGGCCTCGCTGTCGCGGTAGCGGTCCGCGGCCTCGCGCTGGGCGCGCACATAGTCGGCGAAGTCGGCGCACACGAACCAGTAGTCGCCCCAACTGGTGATGGTGCCGAGGATGTCGTCGAAGATCCCCGGCTCGACCTGGCTGAAGTGGCCGCTGCGGATCAGGTCGATCACCCGGCGCAGGTCGTCGCAGGCGCTGATCGCCTGTTCCGGCTTGTAGCTCGCGCGCTTGGCCGCGATCTCGTCGGTGGTGTTGCCGAAGAGGAAGAAGTGCTCGTTGCCGACCTCCTCGCGGATCTCGATGTTGGCGCCGTCGAGGGTGCCGATGGTGAGTGCGCCGTTCATCATGAACTTCATGTTGCCGGTGCCCGAGGCCTCCTTGCCGGCGGTCGAGACCTGCTCGCTCAGATCCGCCGCGGGGCAGATCTTCTCCATCAGCGAGACGCGGTAGTTGGGGATGTACGCGACCTTGAGCAGATCGCCCACGTCGGGGTCGGTGTTCACCACGTCGGCCACGTTGCTGATGAACTTGATGATCAGCTTGGCCATGTGGTAGCCGGGGGCGGCCTTGCCGCCGAACAGCACCGCGCGCTTGGTCCAGTTCGTGGTGTCGCCGCGCTTGATGCGGTCGTACAGGTGCACCACATGCAGGGCGTTCAAGAGCTGGCGCTTGTACTCGTGGATGCGCTTGACCTGGACGTCGAACATCGCGTCGAGCGGGAAGTCCACCTTGCACTCGCGCTTCACCACCGTCGCCAGGGCCGCCTTGTTGTCGGCCTTCACCTGGCGCCAGGCGGCGCGGAAGGCCTTGTCCTTGGTCAGCGGCACCAGCTTGGTGAGCTGGGGCAGGTCGGTGATCCAGCCGTCGCCGATCTTGCTGCCGATCAGCTTGGCCAGGCCGGGGTTGGCCATGGCCATCCAGCGGCGCTGGGTGACGCCATTGGTCTTGTTGTTGAAGCGCGCCGGCCACAGCTCGCTGAAGTCGCGGAACAGGTCGGCCTTGAGCAGGTCGCTGTGCAGCTGGGCCACGCCGTTGACCGAGAACGAGCCGACGATGGCGAGGTACGCCATGCGCACCTCGGGGTGGGCCCCGTCCTCGATGATCGACATGCGCGCCAGGCGCGCGCCGTCGCCGGGCCACTTGTTGGCAACCAGGCGCAGGAACCGTGCATTGATCTCGAAGATGATGTCGAGGATGCGCGGGCAGAGCCGGCGGAATAGCGACACCGGCCACTTCTCCAGCGCTTCGGGCAGCAGGGTGTGGTTGGTATAGGCCAGACACTTGGTGGTGATCGCCCAGGCTTCGTCCCAACCCAGGGCGTATTCATCCATCAGCAGGCGCATCAGCTCGGCCACCGCCACCGTGGGGTGGGTGTCGTTGAGCTGGCACACGTTCTTGTCGGCGAAGGTCGAGAAGTCGGTGCCGTGGTGCGTGACCCAGCGGCGCACGATGTCCTGCAGGCTGGCGCTGGCCAGGAAGTACTGCTGGCGCAGGCGCAGCTCCTTGCCGTTGGCGCTCTTGTCATTGGGGTAGAGCACACGGCTGATGTTCTCGGCCTCGGCGCGGTTCTCGATCGACTTGTCGTAGTCGCCGGCGTTGAAGCAG
>JBILDK010000250.1:0-4784 GCA_044352625.1 Planctomycetota bacterium | reverse complement strand
GCGTTCTGCACGATCGCTCAGAATAGTGTGCGAAATAGTGTGCGCGGGGCTTTTTCGGGCTGATTTGGCTCCCCGCAGAAAACTCGAAACCCACGGTTTTCACCGTGGGTTTCGCTTGGCGACCTGGACGGGACTTGAACCCGTGACCTCCGCCGTGACAGGGCGGCGCTCTAACCAACTGAGCTACCAGGCCAATTGTTGCGAACGAAGCAAAGAACTCGCCAATGGTGGGCGATGCAGGGATCGAACCTGCGACATCCTCGGTGTAAGCGAGGCGCTCTGGCCGCTGAGCTAATCGCCCTCGTGCGCCGGAGGGCCGGAAAGTTATGCGCCTGCCAACGCTTGGCAAGAGGAACCTGGCGGAGTGGCGGGGCTCATGGACTTTCGCTGTAGCTGACTTGACCGGGACTACGCCAAGCCCTACATGCGACATGCGCATGTCGAGCCTAGCGCCGCCACGTGAGGAGTCCCTGTGTCCGATGCGATGATGCACCTCAGTGATGGCGAGTCCCATTGCACCATCCCCGATGCCAAGGGTGGGGTGGTCACGTCCAACCTGGTGGAGATCGGGGACGATGGGGCGCTGCTCGCGACCACAGCCGATTTCGAGCCGAACGCCTACCTTGATCTTACCTTGGCCCTCAAGGGACAGCCGCGGCGCAATTTCTTTGCCTCTGTGGTGTCGTGCGGCGATCTGGGCCTGCGCGTGGCATGGATGCACATTGATCCTGGCGAGCAGAAACGGCTCAAGGAGCTGCTCGTGGCCTATCGCGCGATGCTCAAGGCCAGCGCTGTGCCCAAATCCACGCGTCGGGTGGTCAAGCCATCAGGAATGTCTGATTCGGCGGAATTCACTCCTTTTGGGGCCGAGGCCGCTGCCGCGGCTGGCGCCACCAGCGAAGAATCGGGCGAGCGCAAGGGCACCAGACGGGTGCTCAAGCCCAAGACCAAGGCGGTACCAGAAGCTGAGGCCACTCCTGAGGCCGTGGACGAGCGCGACCCGCTCGATGATAGCCGGGCCCATGCGGTGGTGCTCGCTCCCACCGACCGCTTTGCCAAACTGCACGACGTTGCCCAATCCGTTGCACGTGAGCCAACCGTGCCTGCGGTTGCGTCTACCGCCCCGGCCGTCCCCGCTGCCCCCTCCGACGGGATGCCGTCTCCGGCCCTTGTGCCGGCCACGAAGCCGATGGGCCGGGCCCCCTTTCCCGATCCCGATGGAGCCGTGCTGCCTGCATCCGACGGCAAGCGCGTGGTGGTTGGCTCCGACGGGCGCATGGACATCGGGGCCTCGATCCGCAGCCGCGCCAAAACGGTGAACGCGAGTGAACTCGCCGCCCGGCACGACCGGGTGCGCGTGCTCAACATGGCCACGATCAAAGCACTCATCCAGGAGGCGGTGGAGGAGGCGGCCAACCATCTCACCCGTGCCCTGGGCGAGGCCGAGAAGAAGCGCCTGTTGGAGGAAGCCGAGGAGAGCTTCAAGGAACGCCTCAAGGCTTTCCAAGAAGAGAAACTCAGCGCCGAGGTTCGACAAAAGCAACTTCAGGAGCAGTTCGAGGCGGCTCAACGACTGCTTGAGGACGAGCGTAAACGTGCGGTCAGCGCCGACCAGTTCACCGTGTCCGCGAAGGGCATGGAGGATATCGAAGCGGTGTTCCGTCGACTTATCGAGCGCAGTGTCGCAGACGGCAAACTCGATCCCGGCCTCGAAGAGCAGTTGCGCAAGGTCGCAGCCCACGTGCTCGACAGCGAGCGCGAGCGCATGCGCGAGAAAGAGCTGGGCGCTCAGAGCGACAAAATCGAATTGTTGGAAAAGAAATTGCGCCGGCTGGCCACCAATCTCGAGGAGACCGAGCGCCAGCGCGACGAGGCCCGCGAAATCGCAGCACACCTCGAACAGTTCGCTGGCCAGGGCCTGTCGATTGATCAAATCAAACAGAAATACAAGGCTGGCCTCAAGGGAGACGATCCCAACCGCGAGCGCAAGCTGGCGTTGATGAAGGAACTGGTGGAACAGAACCGCGACCTGCGCAAGGCCCTGGGCATCGCCACCAATCCGGTCGAGCCAAACTTGGACCCTCCAGCGCTGGTCGTCGCCGAGGAACGCGCTGCCGATTCCGGGGAAAAATCAGAGACTGAGACCGCTGACAGTGCGCCCGCCGACCCGTCCGATGAAGACGCCGGAGCGCCGCTCGAAAATCCCGATGACATGATGTGGGAGCCGGGCATGGAGATCCAACCCAAGGAAGAGCCCGTCGTCCGCGCGGTACGGTCGATCACGAATTTCAAGGACTTCGCCCCCCCGCCGCTGGAATCCAAGTGAGGGCGTGCGGCGTGCGTCACGCCGGACCGACCCGGCAGATTCCCGCTTGCGCCTGAGCCTTCTGTCTGCCATCACCACATCCAACCCAAACGAACACAGCGATCCGCGTCCAACCTGACGGCCTCGCGCCTTCCTCCAGGAGTTTCCGCATGTCCGACAACATCGTCTATCTCGGTATCGATCTCGGTACCAGCCGCACCTCGATCTCGACCTCCACCGGTCACCGCGAGACCGTGTGGTCCTATGTGGGTTACCCCAAGGACCACGTCGCCAAGAAGAAGTTCGGCGGGCGCGACATCATTTACGGCAAAGAGGCTCTCGAAGGCCGCATGGCCCTGGACCTGTACCGCCCGATGGCGGGCTCGTCGGTCAAGCACAAGGGCGCCACCGACGACGCCAAGAAGAAGCAGGCCATCAAGGATCTGCTCGAGTACGTGGTCAGCCTCGCCAAGGTACCCAAGGGCGCCACCATCTACGGCATGATCGGCGCCCCGGCCGAAGCCGACATCGGCGGCAAATCGACCATCCTCGACGCCGCCAAGGACTGCATCGACTCGGTCATCATCTGCTCCGAGCCCTACGCGGTCGCCTACGGCCACGACTTCATCGACGGCACCCTGGTCATCGACATCGGTGCCGGCACCACTGATCTGTGCCGTCTGCACGGCACCATGCCCAAGGCCGAGGACCAGGCGACCCACGAAATCGCCGGTGACTCGATCGACCAGACCCTCGCTGGGCTGATCAAGGAAAAGTACCCCGAGGCCCAGTTCTCGATCAACATGATCCGCGGCTTCAAGGAGAAGTTCTCCTCGGTGTCCCCCAACATGGATCGGGCCGTGGTCGAGATGCCGGTCGCCGGTAAGCCCCAGAAGTTCGACATCACCGAGCTGGTCTACAAGGCCTGCTACACCCTGGTGCCCCCGACCGTCGCCGCCCTGCAGGAATTGATCGCCAGCTACGACCCTGAATTCCAGGCGTCCATGCGCGGCAATATCCTTCTTGGTGGTGGTGGCTGTCAGATCCGCGGCCTCGGCCTCGCGATCGAGAAGGCTCTTGAGGAGTACGGCGGTGGTCACGTGGTCACCGAAGAAGAGCCCCAGTTCGCCGGGGCCAATGGCGCCCTCAAGTTCGCCCTCGATATGCCCGCTGAGTTCTGGAAGGAATTCAAGTCAAACCGCGCTGCCGCGGCGACCTGAGCCGAGCCTCTTTCGGACGTCCTCCCACACCCCTCGGCTTTGCCGCGGGGTGTGGTGTTGTTTCCAGGCTTCCTGACTCGGACAAGAGCGCTATACCCCTCGCCACAAGGTACTCCTCCTATGGGCATGTTCATCCTCGGCCTCCTCCTTTTCGGCGCGGCCCTCGTGCTGTTTCTCGTGCCAACCCTTGCCAAGAGTCGCGCGTTGGGGTTGTTCCTGGGAGCCAGCCTGCTGGTCTGTGCCCTGGCGGCGGTCGGCTTTTCGACCGCGATCTACGTCAAGGACGACGAGGGTGGCATCGTTATCCGCAAGTTCGGACCGGATCTTCCGGCGAATCGCGTGGTAGCGGCCAATGGGGAAAAGGGCCCTCAGGCCACGGTGCTTGGACCGGGCTGGCATTTCGGTTTCTTCCCCTGGATCTACGACCTGCAGCCGGTGCCCACCATCACCATCGATCAGGGTCATGTCGGCGTCGTCAATGCGCTCGACGGCAAGCCCCTGCCCCCGGGCGAGGTTTTTGCTCCCGCCTGGACCAACGCCGAGGCGATGCTCGACGGCAACCTGTTTTTGGCTGACGCCAACGGCCATCGCGGGCCACAGCTCACCGTGCTCACCCCAGGTCGCTATCGCTACAACCCACGGCTGTTTGCGGTCGAAGCCAAGCCGGCCCTGACCGTGGCGGTTGGTGAAGTAGCGGTGATCAAGGCCAACGCCGGGCAGATCTCCAATGCTGCCGAGGGTGCCGCAGCCGAAATCGTCAACGGCGTCCCGCTGGTGCCCCGCGGCTATCGCGGCATCTGGCGTGAGGCCCTGACCCCGAACGCCTATTACCTGCATCCCGACGCATTCTCGGTAACCAAGGTCCAGACCACCAACCGCATCTACACCTATCAGAACAAGCAGTGGGCGATCCAGGTGCGCTCCAAGGACGGCTTTACCTTTCCGGTCGATGTGCGGGTGAGCTGTTCGGTCAGTGCCGCGGATGCCCCCTACCTGGTGGCCCTCTTGGGAAATCCCGACCAAATGCAGAAGAACGACCAGGAGGACGAATCCCTCCAGGTATTCGAGTCGCGGGTCGTGCTGCCCCAGATCCGCACCATTTTTCGCAATGTCGCCGAGACCATGAATGCGCTGCAGTTCGTCAACAGCCGCAGCCAGGTCGAGTCTCAGGCGAGCGCCAAGATGAAGGAGGAGCTGCTCAAGCTCAAGGTCACCAGCGAGGGCGTTTTCATCGGCAACATCGACCTTGATTCATCCGA
>JBILDK010000249.1:0-4796 GCA_044352625.1 Planctomycetota bacterium | reverse complement strand
CGCGCAACGCTGCGAATGCAGCCAGGGTGCGACCATTTTCGGCCACCACATGCTCGCAGCGAGCACGGGCCAGCGGGTCGAGTCTGCCATCCTGATTGGCCTGCCACAGCCCGTGCAGGGTCACGTCGCGCAGATGGGACACCCCCAGGGCCTTGGCCCCGGCCTCACACTGGGCGCGACGCTCATTATAGGCACTGTCCACCAGCCCGCGGCGCTTGCCGGTGTCGGCGATCACAACGCTGACACCCGCTGGCAGTGGCGCCGGGGTCAGGGCCAGGGTACGGCAGTCCATGAGCATGGCCTGCCCAGGACTGGCGCAGGCCGAAGAAAGCTGGTCGAGGATCCCACAGTTGGTCCCGACATAGCGATTCTCGGCCCGCTGGCCGAGGGTGGCGATGGTTGTCCCAGGCATGGTCAGACCAGCAGCAGCGAGCAGGGCGTGGATGGTCGCCACTTCCAATGCGGCCGAGGACGACAGTCCCGAACCCAACGGCACATCGCCAGTCAGCGCCAGATCGCAGCCCACCAGCGCATGCCCCGCCTCGATCAGGATCTGGGCGCATCCCTTCACATAGTCGGCCCAGCGTTCGCCTGGGGTCGTCGCCTTGGGAATCGCCGCCGAGAGGGCGAAGGTCACCATCCCGGGCAGCTCCAACGACGCCACTCGCACCATCTGATCTGACCGCGGCCGCAACACCACACGCACGTCGCGCTCGATCGCCATGGGCAGGCAGAAGCCATCGTTGTAGTCGGTGTGTTCACCAATCAAATTCACTCGCCCAGGCGCGCGAACCGCCTTTTCCGCATCCACACCATACGTCGTCTTGAAAAATGCCTGTAATTCACGACTCATGATCGTCTCCTAGGTGATTGGTGCGGTGCGCGCTGCGCGCGGTGCGGTCGGCGCTACGCGCCGGATGCGGTGCCGGCCTGCGGCCGTGCGGTTCGGTGCGGGCTGCGCCCGCGATTCGGGCATCTGATTCAAGCGACGAGCGAGCCATGTCTGTCGCACCCGACGCGCAGCGTCGACCGCACCGTTCGGTAACGCACATGAGTGATTAGTCGGCTTCAGACCGCCGCCATCCGCCCAGGTCGCGGCCAAGGATCTGTTCGACCGAGGTCGCGAAGCTTTCGCGGATCTGACCGGTCGACGTGAGTTGCAGAGCGCGGCGGGCAAGATTCTGGGCGCCTGTGAGATTGACCGAACGGATGATCTTTTTGACCAGCGGCACCTGGGGGGCGGCCATCGACAACTTGTCCGCACCGATGCCGAGCAGGAACAGCGTATAGAACGGATCGCCCGCCATCTCGCCGCAGATGGTCAAGTCCGCGTTATGCGCCTTGGCGGTGTCGACGATGTGCTTGAGCAGGTAGAGCATGCCCGGGTTGTGGCCCTTGTACCACGGCGCCACGTCCGGGTGGTTGCGATCGGCAGCACAGACGTACTGGGTCAGATCATTCGTGCCCACCGAGAAAAACGACACCTCGCGCACATACTTGTCAAGACTGAGCGCAGCGGCTGGGATCTCGACCATCATGCCAATGGGCAGGTCGGCATCGAAAGCCGTGCCCATCTGCTCAAGGTCACGGCGCGCGGTCCGCACCAGACGCTTGGCCAGACGGATGTCTTCCAGCGAGGTGATGAACGGAAACATCAGGCGCATCTGCCCGAAGGCCGAGGCGCGCAGCATGGCGCGCAATTGGATGAGCTGGTATTCCTCCAGCTCGGCGAGCAGGCGGATCGAACGCCGGCCAAGCACATGGGCGTCATCCGCGATTTTCACGTAGGGCAGGCGTTTGTCTGCGCCAATGTCCATGGTGCGGAAGGTTACCGGCTTGCCGGGCATGCGACGCAGGGCGTCACGGTAGATTTCGAACTGCTCGTTTTCGGTGGGATAGGTCGAACTCGCCATGAGATGGAATTCGGAGCGATACAGTCCGACACCATCCACGCGGTAGAGGCTGGCCAGATCCATCTCGGCGTTCTTCGAGACGTTGGCCAGGAGCGTCACCTCGTGTCCATCAGTGGTCACCGCCGGCAGCTCGACCTCGCCCTGCAAGACGGAGCGATAATGTTCGAATTCGAGCTTGGTCTTTTCGTAGCTTTCGAGGATCTCGGCGCGTGGATTGACGTAGATCGTGCCGGTCGAGCCATCAATGATCAGCAGGTCACCGTCTTCGAGGGCGTCACCCAGGCCTTCGACGCCCATCACGCAGGGCATGTTCATGGCGCGCAGCATCACCGCGGCGTGGCCGCGGTCCGAGCCGATCTCGCACACCACGCCCTGACAGTGTCGGCGCTCGATGGTCACCAGATCGCTGGGCAACAGTTCGCGGGCAAAGATGATGTCGGTGGTGCCGCCCTGGCTGGCGTTGTCCAACGCGGCGGTCTCGGCCGGGGCGAGGAGCAGGGCGAGGTTGTCGAGCAGGCGGCGGCCGACATCGCGGATATCTGCTGCACGCTCACGGATGTGTTCATCCTTCACCATCGAAATGGTGCGGTAATAGTTCTCGACCACGGTGGCGACAACCACCTCGACCGGCTTGAGTTCTTTCTGGATCTGGAGCTTGATCTTCTTGAGGAAGCCCTGGTCTTCGAGGATGGCGATGTGCGCATCAAAGATCATCGCTTCGACTTCACCGATCTCGTGTTGGACCTTCGCGCGATCGGCGAGCAACTGTTCCTTCGAGCGACGCACCGCCTCGCCCAGACGGTCGTACTCGCGCGCCACTTCGGCCGCCTCGATGGTGCGGTCGGACAGCACCTGGGTCTGGCGGAACTTCAGCCGTGCAGGACCGATGGCCACGCCAGGCACCACCGGAATGCCGCGAAACTGCGACTTGCGCCGCCGCGTCGTGGTTTCGGTCGGCGGATCTCCGCGACGATGCCGGTCTGACGAGCCACCTTGCCGACTGCGTGCCATGTGTGGACCCTAGGCCTTGCCTGCGCTTGACGCCAGGACCTCTTTGACCAAGGCCGGGACCGCAGCCATCGCACCCGCGAGGCCCGCCGCATCCTTGCCACCGGCCTGGGCGAAGTCCGGCTTGCCGCCACCCCCACCGCCGACCATGGGCGCCAGTTTGGCGATGAGGGCTCCGGCTGCGAGGCCGCGCTTCATCGCCTCGGGACCGACCGCTGTCACCAGCGCCACCTTGCCCTCGGCCGCGGCTCCGAGCACGATCACGGCGTCAGGGCGCTTGGCCTTGAGCGTCTCGGCCAGGGTGCGCAGGGCCTTGGCGTCGAGGCCGTCGGCCACCGCCGCCAGTACCGGCACACCCGCGACGGGGCTGATCCGTGCCAGGAACTCGTCCGCCAGGCCCGCCGCCGCCTTGGCCTGCTGGCCGTCAAGCAGTTTGCGCAGGCGCTTGCCCTCTTCGTGCAGGTGCGCCACCCGCTCGACCAGATCACCTGACGGGGCGATCAGGGTGGCATTGACCTTGAGCGCGAGTTGGTCGGTCTCGGCAGCCAACGCCGCGACCCGCGCCGGCAATTCCTTGAGTTGGGCCTTGAAAAGCCGGGCCAGTTCTTCGATCTGGCGCGGATCCGCCACCGTGGCCAGACCGACGTGCCGGGCGCAGGCCTCGGCCAGCTCGCGTTCCTCGCGTGCCAACGCCGCCGCGGCCTCACCGGCCACGGCAGTGATGCGGCGGATGCCCGCGGCACAGGCTTCTTCACGTACGATGCGGAAACCGGCGATTTCGCCAGTGTTCTGCACATGACAGCCACCGCACAACTCCGTCGAAACGCCCTGGCCCATGGCGACTACGCGGACCACCGCACCGTATTTCTCACCGAACAATGCCTTGGCCCCGGCGGACTTGGCCTCGGCGATCGGCACCTCGCGGATCAGCACCGCGAGGCGGTGGCGGACCTGCTCGTTGACCCAATTCTCGATCTGCGCCTGCTGCTCACGCGTCACCGGGCCGGTGCTGTTGAAGTCGAAGCGCAGTTCGTCGGGCCCAACCCGCGAGCCCTGCTGCTCGACGTGGTCACCGACCACCCGGTTGAGCGCACTGTGCAACAGGTGCGTGGCACTATGATGCCGCACGGTGGCGGCGCGGGCGGTGGCATCGACCCGGGCGGTGGCCGCCCCGGGCGTGGCCAGGCCGCTGGCCACGGTGCCGCTGTGGATCACCAGGCCTTCGTCCTTCTGCACGTCCGTGACGCGGATGACGTAGCCATCACCAATGATCTCGCCCACGTCAGAAACCTGGCCACCGCTTTCCGCATAGAACGGGGTCTGGACCAGGGCGAAGCGCACCGCACTTCCGGCGGGGGCGCTGGTGACCTCTTCACCACCCACCTCCAGCAGCGTCAGGGTCGTGGCCTGCTCCAGCGTCTGGTAGCCGGTGAACGGCGTAGCGCCGA
The DNA here is from genome assembly GCA_044352625.1 of Planctomycetota bacterium. GTDB lineage: Bacteria > Planctomycetota > UBA11346 > UBA11346 > UBA11346 > JAKLKR01. Next base: position 427 of record JBILDK010000249.1, on the reverse strand, counting down.
GGCGTGGCTTGGCCTCCTGCAGGGCGGTGGTGGTAAAGACGTCGATCGACTTGCTGTTCGACACCGCCTGGTGCGCGGCCCACTTGGCCTTGAAGCCGTCCTCGTCGATGGTCAACCCTTCGGCCGCGGCCAATTCAGCAATGACCTCTTTGGGAAAGCCATGGGTCGCCACCAGCTCAAACGCATCGGCGGCTGCAAATACGCCGGCAGCCCGGTTGCGTTCCAGCGCGCGCTGGAACTGGTCGAGACCCTTGGCCAGGGTGCGGCGAAAGAGTTGTTCCTCGGCGCGCAGGGTTTCCTGTGCTAGGCCCTGGCGCTTGCGCAACTCGGGGTAGCCCACGGCCATGGCCTCGACCACGGCCGGGACCACATCGCCCAAAACCAGCTCCTTGCAGCCCAGCTTGTCGAGATCCAGGGTCGCGCGGCG
>JBILDK010000248.1:0-4804 GCA_044352625.1 Planctomycetota bacterium | reverse complement strand
CGACCGCATGGCCCGGGCTGAGCTGGATCCGCGTGACCGGCTCGAAGCCGCGTACCTGCTGCTGCTGCAAGATCGCGTGGCCGAGGCCAGCGCCCAGCTCGCCCGCTGCCCGCGCGACGCGGTTCCCGGCGTCATGCAGCATGACGCCCTTGCCGCGTGGTTGGCCCTGGGGCGAAGCGAGCCCGCATTGGCGCGGACCCTGGCCGAGCCCTGGCGCGGTCAGGTGCTGCCACGCTGGAATCACTTTTTCTCGACGCTTCTGGCGCAGCTTGACGAGATCGCCGCCCCGCTGCCGCCACCCGAGCTCGCGGTGGCCGAGACCAAACTGACCACGCTCCGCCTGGAGCTCGCCGGGGGCGAACTGGTGGTGCAGGGACAGGGCCGGGGCGAGATGCGGGTCGGTTGGCATCCCATCGACATCGAACCGCTGTTCAGCAGCGAGCCGTTCCGCGCGTTGGTGGGGCGCACGGCAACCCTCACCCAGCCGGCTGAGGCGGCGAGCGTGCCCCTGGCGGCAGTGGGTGCGACCCGCTGGGCTGTGCCGGCGACCTGGGCAGGTCGCGATGGCCTCATCACGGTCGAGAGCGGCGACCAACGCGAGACGGTCTTGAACCTGGCGCATCACGTGGATCTGCGCCTGGATCAGGCCACCGGCCAGCTCCAGGTCTTTGGCTGCGAACAGGGCACACCGTTGCCCGCCACCTACGTGAAGGTCTACGCCACGGTCAACGGCAGCGTGGTGTTCTGGAAGGATGGTTATACCGACCTGCGTGGCCGCTTCGACTGGCGCAGCATCGGCTCGGACCAGGCGGGCACCGCCACCCAGTTCGCCATCCTGCTGGTCAGCGACACCCACGGCGCCACCACTCGCGTGGTCTCGTCACCGATGCCGTAGCCCATGAGGGTCAAACCCCAGCACCATCACACACCCTGGGGCAGGGCACGTGTGGCGTCCTGAATCAGGATGGAGTGGCCCGAAAATGGATGGTAGAGTAACCAATGGAATCCCACTCATGTTACCTGCCGATCTGCCGCCTGACGATCACACCGATCAAACGCTTGACGACAGCGACAGCGAGGCTGTGCGCCTAGCCGAACGCATCGCCCAGAAACTGCGCGATTCCCGACCGCTGCCCGACGCACGGGTTGCCACGCCCCGCCCTGTATGAAGCATTCGCGGCATGCATCTCGTCGCGTCCTCCGCGGTCGTCCTGTTCAGTGGTGGTCAGGATTCAACCACCTGTCTCGCTTGGGCCCAGGCGCATTTCGCTGAGGTTCACGCCGTCACCATCGATTACGGGCAGCGCCATCGCATTGAATTGGATGCGGCGCGAAGGGTCGCCGCCCGGGCCGGGGTACCACATGTCATCCTGCCCTGCGACAGTTTCCGTGCGCTGGGTGGCAACAGCCTGACCGGTGACGTTGCCGTGGCGGCGGGGACCGATCCGGTCACCCAGTTGCCCAATAGCTTCGTCCCCGGCCGCAATCTCATTTTCCTGACCCTGGCGGCGGCCTATGGCTGGCAGCACGGCATCACGGATGTGGTGACGGGGGTGTGCCAGACCGATTACAGCGGCTATCCCGATTGCCGCGAGACGACCATGGTCGCCCTGCAGGCAGCCCTGCGCGCGGGCATGGACGCGCCGTTCACCATCCATGCCCCGCTCATGCATCTGACCAAGGCGGCGACCATCCACCTGCTCTGGGATCTCGGTCGCTTCGATTGGCTCGCAGACAGCCACACCTGCTATAACGGAGCGGTCCCGCCATGCGGTGCTTGTCCGGCGTGCCTTTTGCGCGCGCGGGGATTTTTGGCGGCGGGGATGGCGGATCCGCTGCTGATCAACTCCATGCCGCAGTGACCGTGTGGATCACGGCGCCATCTGGGGATTCCCCAGGTGGCACGACCGGCCATGTCCAGGTTGCGTGAGCCGGAGGCAGAGCAACGCCCGGTACCAGGTCGATGCGACCGTCGCTGGACTGGGCAATGGTGTCGGTCAGCAGGAGCCTGTGCTGCGCCGCGGGAAGGGTCGCCAGGTGATGCTGGCGGATCGTGTCGGCCCAGGGATCGAGCGTCGCGGGGTCGGCCCCGCGCCGCGTGGCGCAATCCACCGCCGCCATCGCCACCTGAGACAGCACCAGGTCGCTCACCACCAGGGTGGCGGGCCGGTCGAGCCAGCGTGACCAGTCCACCGCCTGCGGGGTGGGCATGACGACTCCGGCCAGTTGGGCCTCGAGCACGCCACTGAGGTCCGCATGGATGAGAGTGATCCGAGGATGGCGCTTGGCGGCATGCCGCGCCGGGGCGGGATGGACTGCATCCACCAACAAGACGCGGCGGTAGCGCGCCGCGAGAAGCTCTACCGGCACATCATGGAGCCAGCCGCTGCCCAGGATCACCACGGTCTCGCCACCAGGGGCGGCGGACATCTCGAGCCGGGCCCGGGCCAGATGTTCGGCCCACGCGGCCGCGCAGCGCCGGCCCCGGGCACCCAGCGCGATGGATGCATACAGCACGCCCGAGCGGCGGGCCCAGGTCGGACATGACGTCGAACACCAGTGGTACGCTTCCCACAGCATGGATCCATTCGATGCATCGCCGGCCTGGCAGCAACACCTGCAACGCCCCCGAGTGGCAAAAATAGTCAAGATATGGACGCATGTATTCCCTGTGATAATGAGAGAGGATGCGCTTCTCGACACCACTTATCGCGACCCTGTTCCTCGCCAGTCCTCTGGTTGCGGCTTCCGTGAGTTACAGCGGAACGCTTGATCGGGTCAACAACGCCCAGACCAACTTCAGCAACGCGACCCCGGTGTGGTTCCTGACCTTTACCGTCACCGCCGGTACGCGCATGGTGTTCGATGTGCTTGCGGCTGAGAAGGACGCCTATGCCCCCGGCCCGGTCACCGCTGATTTCAACGGGGACAATCAACTGACGTTCATCGATTCCCAGATTGAGTTGTTCAATGCATCCTGGAGCCGAATTGCCCTGAACGATGACCACGGGGCATATCGGAGCGCTGCCGACGGGAACGGCTCGATCTATCGCTATGACTCCTATCTCGACTACACGTTCGCCAGTGCGGGCAGGTATTGGCTGGCGCTGACCACCTGGCAGCCGACCTCCACCAACGTGCAGCGCGGCTACGAGAATCTGCAGTCGTGGAACACCAACGGCGCTGATTGGCGCATTGACGTGACCACCGTGAGCGGAGCGGTGGTGCGCCCGGCACTTAGCCCATATCAGCCGGCACCTGAACCCGCAACCCTCGGCCTGATCGGCTTGGCGGTGGGTGGGGCAGCTTGGTGGCGTCGGCGGCGGCCGGCGTTGGCCGTCTAGCGTTCTCAGCCACCGGGTGGGCCTTGGGTGAACCAGCGCGTGATGGTTGCCCGATGACGCCAGACGAACCATCCGACCAAGCCAATCACCAGGTAGGGCAGGATGGCCACGAACAGTGTCACCGCGAGCCACAGGCACAGGCCAGCGAAGGTCAAGACGAGGGCAAAGACTATGAGGTCGACCATTATCACGCCTCCGTAGGAATATAGGACCGGATCGGGAGTTCTGCCTGGGAATAATGGGCGGGGATCACTGCACGCCAGCCCTCTGGAGCGCTCATCCAAATAAACACAATGGACTCGGCCAAGGGGCATGCATCAGTCGTTGATTCGGAGCTATCGAACATGTCCCACGCTCACCCGCTGGGTGAGTTCGAAAAAGGAACTGGATGGGGATGATGGGGAGGACGAAGCCGTCGAATGTCCCAATGAATTCCATCCTTCCCATCATCCCCATCCTGTTAACCACGCCTGAAGTCTACGGTTCATTGCGTTGTTTAGGGTGATCCGCACGATGCGGGCCGTCTTCGGGACGTGCCGGTGGTGCCCTGACCAGCCCAGCAATGAGCGTCAGGCGGTTTCGTCGAAGCGCAGCAGTCGGCCAGCGTTGGCCATCACCGCCAGGGTGCCGAGGTTGTGCAGCATCACGGCGGCCATTGAGCCGGTGGAATTAGCCGGTCGCATGGCCTGATGCGCCAGCTTGATCGGTCCCAGTGGTGGTGTGGCTTCACCGTTGCCGTCGCGGTCGCAGCGAACAAAATGAACCTACGTAGCAGTCATTACACCATCGTTTCGCAGGCCGGCTGTCGAGGGATTTGATCGATGAGGAGAGTCGATGTACGGCTGGAAACCATTGACGGGCCTGGTAACAAGGTGGATGGTTCCGTTATTCAAAGTCGAAAAAGCTCATGGACATCAGACTGCTGCTGGCCTTTCGCGGCTGGGATCCCAGCGACCGCACGGAACCGGTACAGGTTCGGGAATTGATCCGGGATCTGCGGGTCGGGCGGTTGGTGTGGTACAACGCGGCCATGTATGCGGTTTCGACGGCGTGGGCCACGGCGGCGGCGGTCAAGCCGGGGATTTTTCGCGCCCGCACACTGGAATCGTGGCTTGAGATGGGGGAGGGGGCGACGGTGGCCTCATCAGGTAAGCAGGTACGCATGCACACCGCCTACCTGTTCCAGCTCTACACCTTGGAAATGGACCAGGTGATGCTGGCCGCATGCCTGAGCCATGTCGGGGTTTTGGCCGACCGGGATGCCTTGTACCAATGCTTGCGCACCCACCGCGGGTGTACGGCCGCGATCAGCGGCAATGCCGGAACCACGACCCCGCCAGCAACGACCGTCGACACCCCCAATAACCAATAGCTTGATTTCTTGGGCTCTATGCCGAGATCAGTGGGTAGTTGCTGGTCAAGCAGCCAGGCCAAAGTGCCGCCATGGACACCAACCCGCT
>JBILDK010000247.1:0-4808 GCA_044352625.1 Planctomycetota bacterium | reverse complement strand
CCAGGCTTCGAGTCGTTCCTTTTCCTCGCGCAGCGAACCTGAGACCCCGGCAAGTTGGTCGGGGCAGGCACGCACTTCAGCGGCTGACCCAATCCCGCGTCGGGTGCAGGCCGCCCGGGTGGTGTCCACCAGGTCCGAGAGCAGGCTGTCGAGCAGCCGGCGTACCGCCCGGTCCACCAGCAGGGCCTGGCTGGTGCCGCGCGGGGAATCGTCCACCGCCTCAGCCCAGGCACCGCGCCACAACGCCACATCCTGGAGGCCGTCAAGGGTGATATAGCCGCCGCGCAAGCCGTCATCGATGTCGTGGCAGTCGTAGACCACCGAATCGATCTCATCCACCAACTGCGCTTCGAGCAGTGGAGATTCACGTGGTTGAAAGCGGTCCGGGACCTTGGCGCGGTCGTAATGTGCGCTGTGCTTGATGATGCTCTCACGCACCTCGTAGGTCAGATTGAGGCCGGCAAACTCAGGATACCGTGTTTCAAGGTCTTCGACAATGCGCAGGCCCTGGCGGTTGTGCTCAAAACCGCCATGGGCGCCCATGAGGTCGGCAAGCAGGACCTCGCCCTGATGACCAAATGGGGGATGGCCCACGTCATGAACGAGGGCGATGCACTCGATCAGATCTTCGTTGAGGCCCAGGCGCCGGCCGGCGCTGCGCGCCACCTGGGTCACCTCGATGGTGTGGGTCAGCCGATTGCGAAAATGGTCGCCCTCGTCCCAGGTGAACACCTGGGTCTTGTGCTGCAGTCGGCGAAAAGAACGGCTGTGTACGATGCGGTCGCGATCACGGGCGAACTCGCCCCGCGCCGGATCCGGAGCATGGGGATGGGCGCGGCCGCGGCTGTCGACTTCATTGAAGGCGAGCGCTCCCATCAGCGCCCTTCGGCCCACCGCAGGAACGCCGCCGGGTCGGGGTCCTTGAAGAAGGCGTTGCCGCACACCAGTCGGTTAGCTCCGTCACCCACCACCAACGGCACAGTGGCGCGGTTGATCCCGCCATCGACCTGGATGTCAAGTTCGGGAAAGGCGAGGCGGGTGGCGCGGATGTAGTCGCGCACCTCGGGGATGAACGCCTGGCCGCCGAACCCGGGATAGACGGTCATGAACATCACCAGATCGACCGCGCCAAAGAACTTGAACCACAGCCGCGGATCAGTGTCAGGATTGAAGGCCAGACCTACCTCGGCCCCGGTGGCGCGCAGCGCACGGATGGCCTCGGGCATGCGCCGCGGTCCCACCGCCTCGACATGGACGGTGATCACATCGGCCCCGGCGGCGCGGAAGTCCTCGGCATAGCGCAGCGGATCGGTCATCATCAAGTGAACATCGAGTTTCAGCGGCGTGGCCCGGCGCAGGGCCTCGATCACGCACGGGCCGATGGTGAGATTGGGGACGAAGTGCGCGTCCATCACATCCAGGTGCAGTTCGGTGGCGCCGGCTGCGGCGCAGCGCGCGCATTCGTCCGCTAGACGGGCGAAATCGGCGGAGAGGAGGCTGGGCAGAACTTGGCGGGCGGGCATGGAGGCATGGTTGCCTAGGTCAACGCCACGTCCAGCATCAGCCCCGACATGCGCCACGTCCGTTTCCTCGCCGCCGCCCTGCTCGTGGCTCTCGTCCTGGTGGGTGTCGCGGGAGTGCGACCCAGCGCCGGTCAGCCCACCAGCCTGATCGAACAGATCAGTGGGCAGGACGCCGGACACACCAGTCCTGCCGACCGGTTGCTCGCTCCGCTGGCCCGCACGAGCACAGGCACGCGCACCCTTCTCGGCACCGACGAGGTCGGCCGCAGTCTGGCCCTGCGCCTGGGCGTGGCCCTGGGCACCAGCCTGCTTGTGGCGGGGGCGGCGGCGCTGGTGGCCATGGCCATTGGCACCGCCATCGGCACCTGGGCTGGGCTTGCGGGCGGGCGCATCGACAACGTGCTCATGCGCCTGACCGAGGCCACCGCCGGGATTCCCGCAGTGGTGGTGGTGATGGTCCTGGGGGCGGCCTTGGCGCCGTGGGGCCTGTGGCCGGTGCTCGCCGCCATGGGCCTGCTGTTCTGGCAGCCGGTGGCGCGGGTTGTGCGCGCCCGGGCCATGCGCCTGCGCAACGAGCAATACGTCGAGGCCGCCCGCGCCCTGGGCGTGCCCGGTTGGAGACGGCTGCGCGTCCACATTCTACCCGGCGTGTGGCCCACGGTGCTGGCCTATGGCGCGCTGCTGGTGCCGCGCCTGATCATGCTCGAAGCCCTGCTCGCATTTCTCGGCATCAATGCCGCCGCCGCACCCCATAGCTTCGGCCGCATCATCAGCGGCGTCACCAGCACCCTCACCCCGCTGTCGTCCACCTTCTGGCCGGTGCTGGTGCCGTGCCTGGTGCTGGCCACATTCCTGCTGCTGCTCAACCATGCCATCGATCAAGCCACTGAAGCGGTGGCGCGATGAGCACGGGGGTGGTGTTTGGTGGTTGGTGGTTGGTGGTTGGGGAAGACAACCCGGTGATGCGCGTTGCTGCAGTAGGACATCACGGCGTCGAGTCGGGCAAGTGACCCCGATGGCGACCACACCAACCACCAACCACCAACCACCAACCACCGTGGCCGCCCCGGCCACGATCCGCTGGCACCTGCGCTGGCTGTTCTGGTCCACGCTGGCCTGTCTCGCGTTCCTGCCGGCGCTGCTGTTCATCGCCTGGCGCGTGCTGGTGCGCCGCCGCCCGGTGGCGGGCCTGTGGGCCAAGATGAGCGGCTGCGGGCCAGCCGTCGCACCGGGTCAGGTCCTGGTCCACGGCGTGAGCCTGGGCGAGGTCAATCTCATGCGCCCGCTGGTGCCTGGGCTGGAGGCCGCCAGCGGCACGCGCTGCCTGCTGACCACCTCCACCACCACCGGCTGGGAGGGGCTGGCCAAGGCCTTTCCCGAACGCGACCGCACGTTCTTTCCGCTCGATCTGCCTTGGGCGGTGGGGCACTTCCTGCGCCGCACCCGGCCGCGTGCGGTGATCCTCTTGGAAAGCGAACTATGGCCGGTGTGGCTGTGCGCCTGCCACGCCCGGGGCATCCCGGTGGCCGGCGTGAATGTGCGCGTCAGCGACCGGACTTTTGCCCGACTGCGCCGGGTGCGCTGGCTGATCGCGCCATTTTTCGCCGCACGCGCCGTGTCCGTGGCGCAGAACGACGCCTATGCCGCGCGCCTCGCCATCCTCGGCGCCCTCCGCATCGCGGTGAGCGGCTCGATGAAGGCCGACATGGTGCGCCTGCCTGAACCTTGCGCAGTCGCCGCCTGGATCGCACAGGTCGGACTCGATCCCACCCGGCCATTGCTGCTGCTGGCCTCGACCAGCGACGGCGAGGAAGCCACGGTCCTCGGCCGCGACCTGACCGCGTGGCAGGGTTGGCAGATTGCGATCTGCCCGCGTCATCCGGAACGTGGCGCAGCGATCGCGGCGATCGTCGCCAACGCCAAGCGAACCAGCCTGGGCGAACGCATCACCACGCCCAACGACGTACTGATCGTGGACGAGATCGGTCGGCTTGGACTGCTCTACGCCCATGCCGCCACCAGCGCGGGCATCGCGGTGGTAGGCGGCAGCCTGGGTTCGGGCCGCGGCGGACAGAACATGCTGGAGGCCGCCGCCGCCGGCTGCGCCACCGCGGTGGGCTGGGATGTGCGCAGCCAACCCGATCCGATGGCGCTGCTGCGTGGCGTGGGCGGCGTGGTCGAGCTGACCCCCTCCGGCTTGGCGAATGAACTCGCCGCGCTCGCCGCCGATCCGGCTCGCCGCGCGGCCCTCGGCCATGCAGGACGCCAAGCCTGGATCCAGGGCCAGGGCGCCACCGCACGCACCATGGAGCAGCTGCGCGGATTCCTGGATTGAACCGTCCTGCCGCTTTACTCCGGCCCCCCTCCACTACGATCCATCGCTCCATCGTCATAGAACGATATCCCCTTCTCCTCCGAGGAACCCTCATGGCGCGCTCCCTGTTCACCTCCGAATCCGTCTCGATGGGCCACCCCGACAAGGTGTGCGACCAGATCAGCGACGCCGTCCTCGACGCGTTCCTGGCCCTCGACCCCAAGAGCCGCGTGGCCTGCGAGACCCTGGTCACCACCGGCCAGGTGGTCGTGGCCGGCGAAGTCACCAGCAAGGGCGTGATCGACGTGACCGAGGTGGTGCGCAAGACCATCCGCGAGATCGGCTACACCGAGCAGGGCATCGGCTTCGACGCCGACTCCTGCGGCATCATGGTGGCGCTGCACCGCCAGAGCCCCGACATCAGCCAGGGCGTGAGCGAAGGCGAAGGCCTGCACAAGGAGCAGGGCGCCGGCGACCAGGGCCTGATGTTCGGCTATGCCTGTGACGACACCCCCGAGCTGATGCCCCTGCCGATTTTCCTCAGCCACCGCCTGATGGAGATGCAGGCCCAGCTGCGCCAGAGCAAGAAGCTCAAGTACCTGCGCCCCGACGCCAAGAGCCAGGTCACCATCGAGTACGAGGGCGAGACCCCCGTGCGCGTCCACACCGTGGTCATCTCGACCCAGCACGCCCCGGACGTGAAGCAGGAGACGATCCGCAAGGATCTCATCAAGGCCGGCACCGAGGTCATCAACAAGGCCTCGACCGTGAAGGTCGACAAGAACACCATCTGGCACATCAACCCCACCGGCAAGTTCGAGGTCGGCGGCCCCCACGGCGATTCCGGCCTCACCGGGCGCAAGATCATCGTCGACACCTACGGCGGCATGGGCCGTCACGGCGGCGGCGCGTTCTCGGGCAAGGACCCCTCCAAGGTCGACCGCTCGGCCGCCTACGCCGCCCGCTGGGTC
>JBILDK010000246.1:0-4814 GCA_044352625.1 Planctomycetota bacterium | reverse complement strand
GCCAAGGACCTTGAGCCGGAATTTCTCGCGGTGTCGGCGGACTCGGGAACCGCGTTCGTGACCCTGCAAGAAAACAACGCCCTGGCGACCATCAATCTCTCGACCCTGGCGGTGACCGCGGTGACACCGTTCGGCAGCAAGGACCACAGCCTCGCGGCCAACGCCCTCGACCTCAGCGACAAGGACGCCGGAACCAACACCAACGCGGGAACCGCATCGGTCAAGATCGCGCAGTATCCGATTCGCGGCCTCTACATGCCGGATGGCATCGCCTCGTTCGCCAGCGGTGGGAGCACCATGCTGGTGACCGCCAATGAGGGCGATGCCCGGGAATGGAACGCCTTCACCGAAACGAAGCGCCTGGGGGGACTCGCCACCCCTCCTGATGCGGCGTGGCTGGCGGCCAATCCCAACCAGACCTTCGACAGCAACATGGGTCGCATCAATCTGACCTTGTATTCGGGCGATACCGACGGTGATGGCGATATCGATCAGCCCTACTCCTTCGGTGCGCGCAGCTTCTCGATCTGGAATGCCAGCGGCGTCCAGCAGTTCGATAGCGGCGCGGCCTTCGAGACGTTCTTCTCGACCTACTTCCCGACGACCTTCAATTCTACCCACAACGGGGCCAGCAATGGCTTCGATTCGCGTTCAGATGACAAGGGGCCTGAGCCCGAGGGCACGGCCATCGTCACCGCCGGCAGCAAGACCTACGCTGCAGTGGGCCTTGAGCGCATGGGCGGCTTCTTCCTCTACGATCTGACCACCCCAGCCTCCGCCTCCATGGCCAGCTACTACACCGGGCGGATCTTCACCGCTGCGCCCAACGGGGCCGCGGCGGGTGATCTCGGGGTCGAGGGCATCCTCTCGATCAGTGCGGCAGACAGCCCCACCGGCACCGCCCTGGTGGTGCTTGGCAACGAGGTCAGCGGCACGGTGTCGATCCACAGCGTGGTGCCGGCGACGGCGGGGACCAACCAGGCTCCGCTGGTGTCGTCCCTCGCGGATGTGACCGTGCCGGTAAGCGGCAGCACCGGTCCGCGTTCGTTCCTGATCAGCGATCCCGACACCGCCTTGACCAGCCTGGTGGTCAGCGTGAGCAGCGCGAACGCGGCCTTTCTGCCGGCGGGGAATGTAGTCCTAGGCGGCAGCGGCGCCAATCGCACCGTGACCTGCACCCCGTCGGCGGCCACCAGCGGTTCGTCGCTGGTTACCATCTCGGTCAGTGACGGGATCGCCACCACCGCCACCACCTTCACCGTCACCACCGCCAACACGGCGCCGACCGTGTCGACGGTGGCGGTGCAGACCGTGGCCGAGGATGTCGCCACTGCGGCGCTGGCGGTGACCGTCGGTGACGTCGAGACCGCCGCCGGGCTGCTGACCCTGGCCGCCAGCTCCTCCAACACCACCCTGGTGCCGGCCTCGGGCATCGCTCTGGGTGGCAGCGGCGCAGCCCGGACCGTGACCATCACTCCGGCCGCCAACCAGACCGGCACCGCGACCATCACCCTGACCGTGACCGATGGCGGGGGGGCGACCACCAGCTCCACCTTCCTGGTGACGGTCACCGCGGTCAACGATGCGCCGACCATCAGCACCATTGCCGATCAGGCGATCGCCCGGGACTCCGCCACCGGCGCGCTGGCCTTCACCGTCGGGGATGCGGAGACCGCGGCCAGCGCGCTGACCGTCACCGCCTCCTCGTCCAATACCGCGCTGGTGCCGGTCGCGTCCATCGCCCTGGGTGGTAGCGGAGCGAGCCGCACGGTGACCGTGACTCCGGTCGCTGGCCAGTCCGGCTCGGCCACCATCACCCTGACGGTGAGCGATGGCACCACGACCACCAGCCGCTCGTTTGTGCTGCTGGTGTCCCCGCAGGCGATCCTGCCTCTGCTGGTCGATACCGGTAGCGACAGCAAGTGCGGCACTGGCAGCGGCGTGATCCTGTTCCTCGGCGCCCTCGCCGCGGCCATGGCCAGCCTCGTCCGCCTGGGGCGTCGGTTACGGAACTGAGCGGAGGCGGGTCCCGGTCGGCCGGGTGGGTGGTGCGAGTCGCCGCCACCACCCACCGGGCGCGGATCAGCTGATATCGATCTTCAGGTTCATGCGCGGTTCCTTCAGCATGACTGGCTCGGCATTGGCGACCTGGAGGGTCACGCCGTCGTAGGCCACCCGCCGCACGTGCAGGCTGGCAGTGGCGTTCTCGCCCAGGTCGAGCAGCTTTTGGCGGTCGGCGCGGATCTTGGCCAGGGCCAGGCGGGCGGCCTCGCCGACCTTGCCCAGCTCGGCGCGTTGCGCATCAAGCGTGCGCATGCGGTCCTCCTGGCGGATGCGGGCGGACTCGTCGCGGAACTGGGATTGCTCGTGGCGCGAGAGGCGCTGGCGGCTGGCCTCGACCTCTTGGGCGAGGGCCTGCTGCTGGACCAGGATCACGGCACGGCGCACGTCGTTTTTACGCTCGGCCAGTTTCATGAGGTTTGATTCCTCGCTGAAGCGTTGGCAATGACCGGCCCACACCACCGTGGGCACGCCATCGCCGTTACCCACCGAGTCGAGCGTCACCGATCCGCCCGCAGTCAGGCTGCCACCGACCACGCTGCCCACGTCGATGTCACCGCTGGCCACCAGTTCGCAGTTGCGTACTTCGCCGGCGATGCGGATCGAGCCGGCGCAGATGCGGCGGGTGCCGCCACCATTGGCGAAGACCGACCCCGCCACCTCGATCGCAGTGGCACCGGCGCCGATCGTTCCAGAGACCTCCAGGTTGCCGCCGGCGGCGATCTGCGCGTCCTTGAGGTCGCCGAGGATGACCACGTCGGCGGACGAGGTGATCTTGGCTCCGGGCAGCACATTCCCGCGCACCACGACCAGGTCTTCGGTATCGATGGGTTCCGAATCGGGTCCGAGATCCCCCTGGACCTCGAACACGCCGACTACTTCGACCCGGCCATCCGGCTGGAGGTGGACCACGCCGCTGCGGGTGGAGCGCAGCACCAAGTCGCCTTCCTGGTCGCGGCCGATTTCGACACCATCGCCGGCGCAGTCGTCCGGCAGGCGGTCGGGTGGTTGTTCACAGGAGATGCGGCGACCACGCACATCCACGCCGGGATGACCAGGGATGGCGTCTTTCCACTGGGCCAGGACCTGACCGGCCTGGACCTGTTGGAGGTTGGCCACGCCATCGGCCACGGTGGGGTTGGCGCGCAGCGTGTCGCCTACCGCCGGGGTGGCGAGCACGAAGCCGCCGGCGAAAGGTTGCACGGGGCGCGTGCCGCGAGCGATTTCGAGTTTGCCGGATGCGGGCAGGGGGCCGTCGGCGAGCCGTTTGAGCGCCGTCTGGTCGACCCCGGTGGTGACGCTGGCGGCATGCACCGCCGCCTCGACCACGGCCTGGCCCAACGCCTTCCCGGAACGGAACAGGGCATAGGCACTGAGTCCGTCATCGGCCACGCGCACCTGGATCGGGATCGCGAGTCGGGGCAGGGTCTCGCCCGCTACCGTCTTGCCTGGCCGATCCGGAGTTGGCGCATCGCCCTTGGCCAGGATGATGCGGCGCGGCTGCTGGGACCCCCGGGTTGCATCCATGATCGCGGCCTCGATCCGCCCATGGACCACCCCGGCCACGACCAGCAGTTGTTCGAGCAGGATCAGCTTGAAGCAGGCCCCGGGGGCCAGCACCAGCGAGGCGCGCAGGCCGTCGGGGCTGAGCTGGATGCGCTTGGCCAAAGCCTGGAGCTGGGCCACGTCGATGCGGCCGGCGCTCGGTGCCGCCTTGTCCAGGACCTGGGCGCCGATGGCTGGCGTGCGTTCGGCGGCGCGGGTACCGCTGGGTGGGGTGGGCGGCGATGATTCCGCTGCAGCTGGCACCGGAACCGGAGCAGGCGTTGGTGTTGGTGTTGGTGTTGGTGTTGGGGCGGGGCGTCCAACAGTGGATTTGGCCAGGGCGTCGGTGGCCACCAGTTGCTCAACCGCCTCACGCGCTTGCCGGGCCGAAGCTGGGCGTTTGGTCTGGTCCTTTTCCATAAACCACAGCACCATGCGGCTGACCTCTGGCCGCAGGTTGGGACAGCGCTCGCGGGCGTCGGGCACGGGATCGTTGAGCACTTGAACCAGGGTCTGCAGCGGAGTGTCGCCTTTGAATGGGGTGGTGCCGGTGAGCAGGTGGTAAAGGGTCGCGCCGAGCGAATAGATGTCGGTACGGATGTCGAGGGTGTCTTCGCCCCGGGCCTGTTCCGGAGCGATATAGGCGGGCGTGCCCATGATCTGTCCGGCCATGGTGGTGCGGTCCCCCTCGATTTTGCGCGCCAGACCGAGATCGGCGACTTTCGCCCGACCCTGATCGTCAAGGAAGATGTTAGCTGGCTTGATATCGCGGTGCACCAGTTGCGCCGCCTCGAGGCCCTCAAGCCCGTGCAACGCATCGCGCATGAGGGTCAGGGCCAGGTTCTCTTTCAGTCGCCCGCCTTTTTTCTCCATCAGACCGAGCAGGTCGCCGCCGGTCACCAGTTCGAGCGCCATATACAACTGGCCATCGGCTTCACCGGCATCGTAGCAGCCTACCACATGGGGATGAGTGAGGCCGGCCATGATCCGGGCTTCGCGCAGGAAACGACTGCGGAATGAAGGATCGGCGGCAATGCTCTGCTGAACCACCTTGAGCGCGATCTCGCGACCCAGCGTATCCTGCACCGCGCGATAGACGGTAGCCATGCCGCCGGTACCAAGGGTGCCAGTTATGCGATAGGGACCAAGACGCGGCGGGTGTGGCATCGGCTACAGCCTACCTCACGAAGGATGTGTCTGTAAAGCCC
>JBILDK010000017.1:0-15415 GCA_044352625.1 Planctomycetota bacterium | reverse complement strand
TTCATCAGCACCCCGAGTTCCACCTGCCTGAAACCCGGGCGCTTAGCTGTGCTGGGGCCGAACATCACCTTCCGCGGCGGATCAATCCTCCCGCCCATCGCACACACTCCGTTGCGCTCATCGATCCCATGGAAACGCAGCATCGTCGTGCCGAATGACGGCGTCCGCTGATGAACGTGACCGACAAGGCCGTGCACTCGGGCAGTTCGTGCCCAGACCCAATGAACCTTGTAGCCGGAGTGGCGCCAGGATGCACCCTCATGAACACGCAGTGCCCAGACTGAGTGAGTGAGGGCAACCTGTCGCGTACAGAGATCCCATCGCACTTCGAAAGCTTCGGCCTGGTCGCACTAGGGACCTGGGCAGACAGCCTCGCCGTGGTCGCCGTACGAAGCGATGGATTGACCGAGGTTGTGGGCGATACTGGGATCATGGTCCCACCGGCTGATCCCGCTGCACGTGCCGAGGCGCTGTGCTGCAGCCTTACACCTGGCGTCAGCCTACGCCTGGCGCAGGCCGGCCAACGCCGGCTGGTCGAAAACTTCTCTGCCCGCCAGTGGATTGACGCCTCGACCAGTCAGTACCGACTGGCCATTCACCACCATGTCCTGGGAAAGGCCACATGACGGCACCCACTGCATTCAGCCGCCTCTGCCGCGAAGTCGAGAACCGCTCCGACTGGTACGCTGAACTTGCCGCGCGCACCGGTGCACCTGTTCAGTTTAACCGGAAGCAGTGGGAACATTTGGCCATCGTCGAGGCTCTCCGTCGCCTGGGACTGGCCGCGCCGGGGAAGCGCGGCCTGGGGTTCGGCGTTGGCCAGGAGCCGATCCCGGCGCTGCTGGCGGGAATGGGATGCCATCTGGTCGCCACCGATCTCGCGGCCGACGAAGGCGGCGCGGGTTGGGCGCGCTCTGGGCAGCATTGCCAATCGCTCGATCGATTGAGCTTGCCGACGGCCTGCCCTGCTGACCAGTTTCTGGCCCAAGTAAGTCACCGACCGGTGAACATGACTCAGATTCCAGCCGATCTGCGCGATTTCGATTTCACATGGTCCTCGTGCGCCCTGGAACATCTCGGCTCTCTCGAGCACGGATTGCGCTTCTTGGTGGATCAGGCGCGCTGCCTCAAGCCGGGTGGCTACGGCATCCACACCACCGAGTTCAACGTCCTGTCCAATGATCGCACCTGGACCACCGGCGGGACTGTCGCCTATCGCGCCCGCGATCTGAGCGCTTTGGACGCCGCCTGTCGCCGCGCCGGGCTCGAACTGCTGACCCCCGACCTTGACCCCGGGGATGGCGACTTTGATTGGGTGCTCGACCGCTGGCCCTACCGTCCTGAACCGCATTTAAAGCTGCTAGCCGAAGGGGCCTTCGTGCTCACCTCGCTGCTCTTGGTGGTGCATCGCCCACCCGCGTGCAGCGTTGTCCGTGATCCGGGCCCCATCCTTGGCGGCGAAGCGAATGCACTCACCAGCGGTCCACCGGGTCCGACCCTTACCCGTGTGCTGCCCGATCCACAACCCCGGGCTGAAGCCGACCTGTGGCGCCTGCGCTATCTTGCTGCTACCGACAGCGAGGCAGCCGGCGCTGCCCGCATCACCGCCATGACGGCAGAGTGCCAGCGCTGGCGCGCGGCCTACCAGCGCTTAGCCGGACACCCACTCATCCGTCCCGTGCTCTGGCTCCGTCGCCGACTGCTGGGCCACGCCGAACCGACCACCCGATGAACACTTTCGAGATCGCCCTCGATGCCTCACCGTGCACGGGACAGCGGACCGGCGTGGGCCGCTATGTCGAGGACTTGGCCGCAGGACTCGACGATCTGGGATGCCAGTCCCACGCCGTGTACCAGGGCCACCACGGCCCGCTCTCTGCCGAGATCTCTGCCCACACCGCATCGCAGCATCGTTATGACTGGCTCGGCGGTCGGGTCGGCGCCTACCTGCGCCTGCCGCACATCCTGCGCACCCTTGGCGCCGACGTGTACCACAGCACCAGCACCATCAGCGTGCCAGGCCCGGGATGGAACGGCCGTTTCATCGCCACGATAATGGACTGTTACCCGCTCGCCCCCGAAGCCCACGTCACGTCTCGCCATCGGCGTCTATTTCGGCAGTTGCTCGGTGCGATCATGCACCGCGCCGACCTGATCATAACCCCCAGTCGCTATAGCGCAGATGAACTGCGGCATCACGGTTATATGGGGAAAATCGAGGTCATTCCCCTCGGCATCCGCCAGCCAATACCTGGCCCGCGACCCGCCGATGCCCCTGCTGGTGGCTACATCCTAACGTTAGGAGCCATCGAGCACCGCAAGGGCCTCCATCTGCTAGCCGCTGCCAAACCACTTCTGCCTTGGATCCACTGCGGCCCCATGCGTGGTGACCCGGGTGGCCGCATCATGGCCGCAATGGACGCCGCCGACTGCCGGCGCCTCGGTTTCGTCAGCGAGGCCGACCGCCTCGCTTGGCTGACCCACGCCACCGTCTTGGTCATGCCCTCCCAGACGGAGGGATTCGGCTATCCGCCGTTAGAGGCGATGGCGCTAGGAATCCCGGTGCTCGCCTTTGACAATGGCTCATTGCCTGAGGTGCTCGGGGATGCTGCAGTGTGGACAAAGCCAGAACGACTGAACCATGACCTAGCAGGACTAATGAGCGATCACGCCCTCCGCTCGCAATTGACCGCGTCTGGACGAAAGCGCGCAGCATCATTCAGTGTACAGGCTATGGTAGATGCCCATCGCCCAGTCTACCGGACATAATGCATGACGAGATTTATCGTCCCAAAAATTTCCGACTATGCTGATTTACGCGCCCGCGCCAACCGCGAACGATTAGAGGTTTCGATAGACAAGTTGGACGGACCACTGGTCAGCATTATCACTGTCTGCCGCGACGCACGAGCGACCATAGCTCGGACCATGGACAGTGTACAATCACAAACCTACAAACGAATCGAGCACATCATTATTGATGGCGACTCTCGAGACGGGACTTGGGAACTAGTGCAAGCGCGCCAACCCTTCCCTGGTTGGTGCCTGCACGAACCGGACGGGGGCATAAGCGACGCATTCAATCGAGGGATCGCTGCCGCCGCCGGTGATTACATCGCTATCCTCAATGCGGACGACATCCTTGCCCCCGAAGCTATCACGACCTCGGTAACAGCACTGGAAGCACATTCCTGGGCGACCTGGAGTTTCGGAGGCTGCGACTTCACCCGTGATGGCGAACGAGTACTGCACCAATCAGCCGATCCGAATTATGCGCTGGTGATCCGTCGAACCATGCCCCTGTTCAATCACCCCACTGTAGTTATGCGCGCTGCTGCCTACGCAGACTACGGTATGTTCCGCACCGATCTACACCTCGCTATGGACTACGACCTATTGCTGCGCTTCCACCTCGCTGGGCTACGCGGCGTTGCCCTCGATCACACCCTTGCTGTGATGGCACTGGGAGGAGTAAGCTGCCGACAGATTTTGGGGGCCTATCGCGAAGCCGCCTCCATCTCGGTCGATCATGGACAACATCCACTATCTGCTTACCTGTATCGATTATTGCGCTCGTTCACACCTGCGCTTCGTCTTGCCGCCCAGGGCACACCCCTGCCTCGCTGGCGGCAAGCATTACGCCGCCATCACAAAAGAGATGTATAGGCCTCGGCGTGGGCAGCCGCGCAACGTTCCCATGAATAGCGCGCAAGGCGGGATCGGCCCATGGCAATCAGCCCGGCAATGCGCCCGCGGTCAAAAAGGGCATCTGCCAGGGCACTGGCAAATGCGCCGGCGTCCTGGCTGTGCAAACGTAGACCTGCCTCGCCTACTACTTCCTCGACCGAGCCACCCCCGCAATGAAAGACCGGACACGAGCATTGCCACGCCTCGAGTGGTGGCAGACCAAAGCCTTCATAGAGCGTAGGATAGACGAGACCGGCTGCATGACGATACAGATTAGAAAGAGTCTGATCCGAGCCGGAGAGCCGTACCATTCGGCCCTGTAACGGCCTCTCATCGATCAATATGGATGGCCCGCCGAAGCACACCAGATCGTAGTTTCTGTAGAGCCGTGGCTCTGACTCGTAGGCACGACGCAGAAGTCCCCAATTCTTGTAGGAGGCGCGTAGACCAACGAAGAGCAAGTAGGGACGAGGATATAGCGGGCCCTCCTGTGATGGATTGGGCAAAGAACTGGCAAGGTGAATGACGCGCACCTTGTCTCGTGCAACACCATGCAACCGCACCAGATCACGGGCGGTGGTCTCGGAGATGCATACCACGAGATCAGCACGCTCTGCTATCTGTCGTTTCAAGTCAATAGTCGGATCCGGTCCACGTTCAGGAAACAACTCAGCGATGCAGTCGTAGATTGTGACGACGACCCGCGCACCCGTTGGCGGCGGCAAACGGTAATTGGTGCAATGCAGGACATCAAACCGCGAGGCCGAAATCGTCGTCGCGTCGAGCCAACCACCAATCATCTGACGAAAACGGTCACCGCGCGGCCAAGGCCGGCTGGGCAAACCAATCCGGCGGATGCCTGGCGCACCTAGCGGGTACCTGTTTACGGCCAGCCAGCGGCCGACCTCAACCCCCCAGTCGCCACGGCCAGCCAGCGCTGCTGCTAGACTGGTAAAGTAGCGCGAGATCCCGCCGTACTCCTGCTCAAGCAGGATCTGGCTGTCAAAGCGAACCCACGACTTCATGCCACCGATCCGCCCAGGCGCCGCCTTAGCTTGGCGTGATCAGCAGGCAGCAAAGATGCGCGCCGAGGGATCAACCAGGAGAGTTGGCTATAAACACGCCGATCCGCCAACACGCGCATCCACATCGGCACGGCGCCGCGCCGACTGAACACACGTAACATCCCAAGTCGCTCACAGGTGTAGCCGAGCATGGAGGCAAGCCGGATCAGGGTACGCTCCTGAAAAAAGGTAATGTGCTGCCCAGTCTCAAATGCGTAGTAGCTCCACTTCCCGGGCATGGGCGGATTACCCGCATAGGTCGTGGTGGTAATGATAATCAACTCGGGTCGGCGAGCCTCGACTAAGGCCGCGAGATGAAGGTATGGCTCATGCAGATGCTCAAGTACCTCGCACATGGTCACTGCCTCAAAATGTCCATTTTCGGCGGAGAAGCCACGTGCCAGCATGTTGACACAATATGAATCCTCCCACCAGGCGTCGAAACCGGCATCGCGCAGTAGGCGGACGAGCAGACCGTAGCCACCAGCGTGATCAAGGACCTGCGCAGGACAAGGCAGGCGATAGGCAAAGAGGAGACTGAGCAACCGGGCGATCTCAAGGTTTCGCGCCACCAGACCGCAATCCGTTTTGACGATGGCCTCACTGTAGGCCTCCTCCAACCACCAAGGATTCTCGCTGCAAAGCAATCCGCACGAGGTGCAATGACTGAATCGGACTTGGTGACGGACCAGCAGGGTCGCCTTAAAGCACTCAACCATAATGGTACCGCAAAGCGAACAAACCGCCACATCACTCATGAGCTACCTCGAAGACGTAAATCTGGGAACGGGCGAACACCTCAGGCTCGCGGCCGGAGAGCATTCTCAACCCAGCATGCAGCGGATTCCAGCCCACGCGAGCGACGATGACAGGATGGTACGAGACTAGCGGGGGCCAGCCCGCTCCGCCATCTCAAGGACGTTGCCAGGAGTGAACCACGCTACCTGCTCGGCGTTTTCGATCATTATCCCTTGCTTGGCGGCGCGCATAAAGTTGAGATAAATGAATGAATTCAGCGTGCGCGCGAGAATTCTGCCCCCAGCACCCAAGTGGCGCACCGCGAAGCACAGCAGCGCTACTGGATCGGCAACAGGCTCCATCACGTTCCCGATCACGATGCTCTCGAAGCGTTCACCCAGATCGACCGCTGAAGAACCGTCGGCATGACGGACGTCCCAGACAGCCGCGCACAGCGCCGACACCGCCTAGACAGAATGACCACGCCAACGGTACGAGCTTCCCTGCTAGCGATGCGCGCATGCTTCCAATCTGGGCGCAGCCAGTGTGATTCGACGTGCTCGACGCAGCCAACGTCGAGCACGTCGCTGCCAAGCAGTTCGCATTCCATGAAGTCATTGATACGCCAGCGAATCGGGCAGCACAATTCGGCGGTCTGCAGCAAGCAATGGGGATCTACCCCGGAACTGACCGGATCACGACTGATAGTACGCCAGGAATTCATCAGCCTTATCCAAGAAAAGATGGAGTGATAAGAACCTTGCGGCTTCCGGAAATCCAGACACCCCGAGTGCCTGTCGTTGGCGCTGCGTCGTGCCGGAAACCCCCAGGGGCCGCCCGGTCAGCTCAGCTTGCCGTGGTGGGCAGTCGCTTTTCTGCAACTTCCTCCAGGAGCCGAGCCACGAGGTCGTCGAGTTCCAGGCTGCCGAGCTTCTCGCCGGCCTGGTTCTGCAGCGACACGGTGCGCGCGGCGACTTCATCCGCGCCGACCACCGCGAAGTAGGTCACGCGGTCCTGGCGCGCGAGGCGGATCTTGGCCCCGAGCTTGTCCGGGGTCTCATCCACGGTGGCGCGCAAGCCGGCGTCGAGCAGTTCGTCGCGGACCTCGCGGGCCCAGGGCAGGTGCTCGTCGGTGATGGCGAGGACGCGGATCTGCTCCGGCGCCAGCCACAGCGGGAACTTGCCGTTGAAGTGCTCGATGAGGATGCCGACGAAGCGTTCGAGCGAGCCGAGGATGGCGCGGTGCAGCATCACCGGGTGGTGCTTCTGGCCGTCCTCGCCGACGAAGGTCGCGTCGAGCCGCTCGGCTGACGGAAGCTGGTAATCGACCTGGATGGTGCCGCACTGCCAGTGCCGGCCGAGGGCATCCACCAGGGTGAATTCGAGCTTGGGGCCATAGAACGCGCCCTCGCCCGGGGCCAGGGTGTACTGCAGCTCGGCAAAGGCGCAGGCCTCGGCCAGGGCCTTTTCGGCGCGGTCCCACTGTTCGTCGGTGCCCACGCGCAGCGCCGGGCGGGTGCTGAACTTGACGATCACACTGCTGTCGCCAAAGCCGAAGTCGGCGTACATGCTCTTGAGCAGGCGACAGAACGCGGCGACCTCGCCGGGGATCTGGGCCTCGGTGCAGAAGATGTGCGCGTCGTCCTGGACGAAGCCGCGCACGCGCATGATGCCGTGCAGCGCGCCCGACAGCTCGTTGCGCGTGCACGAGCCGAACTCGGCCATGCGCAGCGGCAGCTCGCGGTAGCTGCGCAGGCCCTGCTTGAAGATCTCGATGTGGCCGGGGCAGTTCATCGGCTTGAGCGCGAACTCGCGTTCCTCGCTCGACGTGGTGAACATGTTTTCGCGGTACTTGGCCCAGTGGCCGGATTTCTCCCACAGGCTCTTGGGCATGACGCTGGGCGTCTTGACCTCGACGTAGCCCTCGGCGCGGATGCGGCCGCGGACGTAGTCTTCGAGCGTGCGGTAGATCGACCAGCCCTTGGGGTGCCAGAAGATCTGGCCGGGGTTCTCCTCGTCGAGATGGAACAGGCCCATCTCTTTGCCGAGCTTGCGGTGGTCGCGCTTCTTGGCTTCTTCAAGCCGCAGCAGGTGCGCCTTGAGCGCCTTCTCATCCGCGAAGCAGGTGCCGTAGATACGCGTGAGCTGGTCGCTGGTCTGGTCGCCGTGCCAGTAGGCGCCGGCCAGGGACATGACCTTGAATGCGCCGAGCCAGCCGGTGTGCGGGACGTGGGGACCGGCGCAGAGGTCCTCCCACCCGTCGCCCGGCGTGCCGGTGACGTAGAACGAGAGCGACGACGAGCCCTTGGCCACGGCGCGCTGGGCGTTGTCGAGCTTGTACTTGTCCTGGGCGGTGCGGGCGAGGCCTTCGGCGGTGGAGACCTCGCAGCGGGTGAACGGCCGCTTGGCGTTGACGATCTCGCGCATCTTGGTTTCGATCGCCGGGAAGTCCTCACTTGTCAGCACGCGGCCCGGGGCGAGGTCGTAGAAGAACCCGTCGTCGATCGCCGGGCCATAGGCCAGCTTGGTGCCGGGCACCACGAGGCATACCGCTTCGGCCAACACATGGGCGCAAGAATGGCGCAGCAGCGCCAGCGCGTCGGCGTCCTCGTTTGAGGCGGTGATGATGCGGATGGCGCAGTCCTGGGTGATCGGACGCGACAGTTCCAGCACCGTGGTACCGTCGAGCTTGACGCCGATGGCCTTGCGCGCGAGGCCGGGGCCGATGGCCTCGGCGACCTGGAGGCCGGTGGCAGGGGTGGGGAGGACGATGGCCTTGCCATCGGGTAGCGTGAACGTGGGCATGGATGTCCCTTGAAGAAGCGTGCAGGTGTGGGGTGGGAACGGCGACGAATCCGCGACCGGCGGAGCCGTCAGCGCCTAGTTCGCAGGGACACGATCAGCACGATGCTCGACATGCGGCGTGACAGGGTAGACGCCTCCCGCGGCTTGTCACCAGGGGAGGCCCGGGGGACTGTAAAGCGGCGCCTCCTTTCGTGGCTCCCCCCCGGCCTAGGCTGGCGGCACGACACCCATGCCCACACCGCCCACCGCCCATCGCCGCCTGCTTGCCTGGGTTGCCGAGTTCGCCGCCCTCACCCGGCCCGCCGCGGTGGTGTGGTGCGACGGCAGCGACGCCGAGCGCGCGGCCCTGCTGGCGGGCCTGGAACACAGCGGCGCAGCGATCCGTCTGCGCCGGCCCGGGTCGTGGCTGTTCCGCTCGCATCCCAGCGACGTGGCGCGGATCGAGGAGCGGACCTTCATCGCCTGCCGTCGGGAGAAGGACGCCGGACCCACCAACCGCTGGGCCGATCCCGAGACGCTCAAGGCCACCATGCGCGGGCTGTTCGCCGGCTGCATGCAGGGGCGCACGCTCTACGTGGTGCCCTTCGCCATGGCCCCGGCGGGTTCGCCGCTGGAGCGCATCGGGGTCGAGCTGACCGACTCGCCCTATGTGGTGGTGAACATGGGGCTGATGGCGCGCGTCGGCACGCCGGTGCTGGAGCACCTGGGGGACGACGGCGACTTCATCCCCTGCCTGCACAGCGTGGGCGCGCCGCTGGCGCCGGGGGCGGTGGATGTGGCCTGGCCCTGTGCCCCGCTGGAACGCAAGTACATCGCGCATTTCCCCGAGGACTGCGCGGTGTGGTCCTTCGGCTCGGGCTACGGCGGCAACGCGTTGCTGGGCAAGAAATGCCTGGCGCTGCGCCTCGCTTCGGTCCTCGCCCGGGACGAGGGCTGGATGGCCGAGCACATGCTCATCCTCGCCCTGACCAGCCCGGCGGGGCGCACCTATCACATGGCCGCCGCATTCCCCTCGGCCTGCGGCAAGACCAACCTGGCGATGCTGCGCCCGACCCTGCCCGGATGGACGGTGCGCTGCCTGGGGGACGACATCGCCTGGATGCGGGTGGGCGAGGACGGCCGGTTGTGGGCGGTGAACCCGGAGCACGGTTTTTTCGGCGTGGCCCCCGGCACCTCGACCACGACCAATCCCGCGGCCATGGCCACCATCAGTGCCGACACCATCTTCACCAATGTGGCGCTGACCGATGACGATGATGTGTGGTGGGAGGGCCTCGGTCCAGCTCCGGCCCACCTCATCGACTGGCAGGGCCAGGACTGGACCCCCGGCTGCGGCCGGGTCGCGGCCCACGGCAATGCGCGCTTCACCGTGTCCGCCGAACGTTGCCCGGTGCTCGATGCGCGCTGGCAGGACCCCGCCGGGGTGCCGATCGACGCGATCCTGTTTGGCGGCCGCCGGCCGCGCACCATCCCGCTGGTGTGCGAGGCCCTCAACTGGGCGGAAGGGGTCGCCTTAGGCAGTGCCATCGGCAGCGAAACCACCGCGGCTGCCCTGGGCGCCCAGGGGGTGCTGCGCCGAGACCCCTTCGCCATGCTGCCCTTCTGCGGCTATCACATGGCGGATTACTGCGCCCATTGGTTGACCATGGGCCAACGTCTGGGGACGCAGGCTCCGCGCCTGTATACGGTGAATTGGTTCCGCAAAACGACGGACGGGCGCTGGCTATGGCCAGGATTCGGAGACAATGCCCGGGTCCTGGCGTGGATCGTCGCGCGGCTGGAGGGATCTGCCACGGGGGTACATACGGCGGTGGGCATCTTGCCTGCGCCGGGCGAACTGGAGGTGACCGGACTGGACCTCGCCCCAGACGACTTGGCCACACTCACCCGGCTGGATGGCCCAGGCTGGCGCGACGAACTCGTAGCCATGACCGAATTCCACGCATCTTTGGGTGAAAAACTGCCTTCCGAGCTGGTTGCGGCGGTGGCGCGTATGCAGGCGGCCCTGCCCGCGGACTGACACTGGCGCGGCCGGCAGTTTCACCAGACTGTCTGCCCATGCGTTGCTGGCCGTTCCTTCTTATCGTCGCTCTGTGCGCCTGCGCCCCCCCCCGGGACCGGGTCGCGCTGCCGGTCACCCCCGAGGAACAGGTCCTGCTCAGCCAGATCACCCGCGATCCCATGCTGACCATTGATCACGCTTGGCGTGACGACAGCAATCGCCTCATGGTCGAGACCCGCCAGGGCAACGGCCACCGTACCTACATCCTCGCCGCCGACGTCGAGGGCGTGCGCGGGCTCAGCATCCGGCCCTACAGCCGAACCCACGACATCGACACCGAGATCCCCTCGGCCCCGCCCGCTCTGGGCGTCAACCGGGGACGTTAAAACCATGGCCCGAATCCCTTTCACGAAGCTGCACGGTTGCGGCAACGATTACATCTACCTCGACGCCTGGGAGGCCCCCTTGCCGGCCGACCTGTCGGCCTTTGCCCGCCTGGTTAGCAATCGGCATACCGGGGTCGGCTCAGACGGGCTGATCGTCATCCGGCCAGCGGCCCCGGGTTCGGGTGCCGACATGCGCATGGACATGTGGAACGCCGACGGCTCACCAAGCGAGATGTGCGGCAACGGCCTGCGCTGTGCGGCCAAGCTTGCCTCCGACCACCGCCGCGTGCGCGGCGATGCGGTGCGCGTGGCCACCGGGGCGGGCGTCCTGGCGGTGGACCTGCTGCGGGTCGCCGGGGCGGTGACCGGCGCCAGCGTGCTCATGGGACGTCCACGGCTCGCCCCGGCCGAGGTCCCGGTGACCGCCACTGGCCGGGGGCCGGCCAAATTCACCCTGACCGTGGCCAAACAGAAGGTCGCCTTGGTGGCGGTGGGCATGGGCAATCCCCACGCGGTAGCCTTCGTGGACGATCCCGAACAGTACCCCGTGACCACGGTCGGCCCGCTGATCGAGGTCCACACCCGCTTCCCGCGGCGCACCAATGTCGAATTCGTGGCCCGCCTCCAGGACGAGGGTGGCATCCCCGTCCTGCGCCAGCGCACGTGGGAGCGTGGCGCGGGCGAAACCCAGGCCTGCGGCACTGGCGCCTGTGCGGTCACCGTGGCCGCGATCCTGGGCAACGTGATCCCAGGCCGCGAGGCGGTGGTACGACTCAATGGCGGTGATCTGCGCATCATATGGCCGGATGACGAGGCCGAGATCCGCATGACCGGCCCAGCGGTGACCGTGTTCAGCGGCGTGTGGCCGTGAACCAACCGGCGGCGCTGCGTCCAATCCTGGATACGGCCCGCACCCTCGTCCGTCAGGTCGCGAATGAAATAGCGACCCTGGCGGATTCGCTGCGAGAGGAACATGCCAAGGACGGCGTCGACCTGGTGACCGCCGCCGACAGCCAAGCCGAGGCTGCCCTGACCGCCGCGTTGCATGCCGCCTTTCCCGAACACCGCATCGCCGCCGAAGAGGGCACCCGCCTCGGCCCGGCGGACAGCCCGTGGTGCTGGCACCTCGATCCGCTCGACGGCACCGGCAATTTCAGCCGCGCCCTGCCCTACTGGGCCATCAGCCTGGGCTTGGCCTACGGCGACGTGCCCGTGGCGGGCATCCTGGTGGGCCCGCAGTGCGGGTTGGACCTCGCCGGCATTCCCGGACTCGGCGCCTGGGATGGCGACCGGCCCCTGGGTCGCGCCACCGCTGCCGGCCCGGAGCGCACCTGGATGGTAGCCACCGATTGGCCGTGGGACCTGACGGAGCGCCAGCGCACCAACACCGCGTTGCAACGTCTGGCGCCGCGCATCCGCCAGTACAAGACCTACGGCTCGGCGGCGGTGGACCTGGCGCATGTGGCGCTCGGCCGGGTCGATGCCTACTGCATCAGCAAGATCTTTCCCTGGGACCAGGCTGGCGGGGCCGCGATCTGCGCCGCGCTCGGCTATGAGCTGCGACGCTGGGATGGCAGTCCCTGGGACCTGCGCCATGCCGACATCGCGGTGTGCCGGCCGGGCATGTGGCCGGGCCTGGGACCGGCGCTGGCGCCGTGAACGCGCGTCGGCCCTCGGCCACGACGTCCCAGTTCCGGCTGCGCACCGATTACGCCGCCTATCCGGTCCAGCCCGGATCCGAGTCGATCACCCGCATTCTGGAACAGCTGCAGGTACGGGGCGTCTCGGCGGTGCACTACCGCTGTGCTGCGCATTGGACCATGCCACGGCGCAAGGCCGGAGCCGACACCCTCTTGCTGGTGCTCGATGGGCGCGGCCAAGTCAGCATCGATGAACGCGATTACCGCATCAGCCCAGGCCGCTTGGTGCAGGTGCAGATGGGCAGTCGGCTGGCTGCGGTGACCGATCCCGACGCGCCGCTCTCGTTTCTGCTCATCCACGCCACCGCCACCGTGGCCGGGGCAGTGCCGGTGGGCAGCGTGCTGGGCTTTCCCGACCTGCTCACCATCCCGCTTGATCATCCGGTGCGATCCCTTCTTGAGGAGGCCTGTCGTGCCTGTGCCCTGCGTCCACCCGGCTGGGAACGCGGCTGCGAAGCCCTGGTGCTGATGGCGCTGTTGGAGTTGGTCCGCGGCTTTGGCGCGCTGCTCGCCCCGCTGCAACGGCCGCGCGCCCTGGCCGGCATCACCCGCTTGCTGCCTGCGCTCGATGCGATGCGCACCGACCTGGCCACGCCGCTGCCCATGCCCGACCTGGCGCGCCGCGCGGGATTGTCGCAGCCGCAGTTCCGCCGGGTCTTCCATCAGGTCCTGGGCTGCAGCCCGGTGGCCTACCTGCGCCGCCTGCGCATGGAGGAAGCCTGCCGCATGCTGCGCCAGGGCGGCTTCACCATCGACCAGGTGAGCCGCGCCGTGGGCTACGCCGAGCCGGCATTCTTTCATCGCACCTTCACCCGCCTGATCGGCGTCACCCCAGGCCGCTGGCGCGAGCAAGGCGTGTAGGTTGGTGGTTGGTGGTTGGTGGTTGGGAACAGCATCACCACGGTTCGCGACGATGCGGGTGGATACCTGGTGGGCGATCATCAGCTACGCCGCAATGGATTGTCACCCAACCACCAACCACCAACCACCAGGATCAACGCGTCAGACGCCGTACCGCAACGATCACGGCGCCGGCGAGTAAAATAAGGCCGGCGAGGGCCAGGGTGGCGCGCAGCACGAGGCGATCGCCGGCCTGTTGGAGCTGGGCCAGGCGCGCGTCAAGGGCGTCGGAGTCGACCACGCCGCCGGTGGTGGCGATGGCGCCGTCGAGGCGTTGCGCGGCGAGACCGATGGCGGTGGCGGTGCGCTCGTACTCGGTGATGTCGAAGGGTCGGCCGGGCTTGGCGTCCGGGTGGTCGGGCTTGGCGAAGCGGTCCATCAGCGCATTGAACGTGATCAACAGCTTCTCGGCCGACTGCAGCGTGGCGTTGCCGCTGTCGAGGGCGGCGCGCACCTCGCCGGCGAGGGTGGCGAGCTTGGCCTCCTGGCTGGCCAGGTCGGCGACCAGGGCCTGGCGTTCGGCGCTGATCCGGTCGGGCAGGGTGGCGATGGTCTGGCCAAGGCTCTCGGCGGTGGCCGTGGTCCGGTGCAGATCGGCGAGCACCTGGGCGCCGCTGGGGGACAGGGCGAGGTCCTCGACCAGGAGTTCGCTCTGCCAGCGCACCTGCACGGGAAGCTTGTCTGCCAGGTACAACGCCCGTTCAGCGGTCCGGCGCGAGGCTTCGATGGCCTTGGCCGCAGGATCGAGCCCGGAGAACGGATCCAAGGAGACCATGGTGAGCAGACTGGATTTGCGCTCCTTGCTGTTGGCGCTGGCGACGAGGCTGTCACCGAGGGTCCGGAGACGCTGGTTGAGCTCCTCGTCGGCCTGGTTGTCGATGGCCCATTCAGCGGCCAAGGTCCGCATCTCGGCGATGACCTCGGCCGGCAGATGGCGTTCGGCAACCCGCCACGAAGCGGCGGCCAGCCGTGCCCGGGCGGCGGCTGAGAACGTCCGGCCCGATTCCGCCGGTCCTGCCAGATACCGGGCGCCGACGGCATTGAGGGTGGTGAGCTTGAGGATCCCGATCGCCGGGCTCGGCTCGAAGGCGAGGTCCCACGCCATGGAGGCGTTGCGGATCTTGCGCTCGGTGAGATGGCGGCGCAGGACGGGATCGGTGGTGGCGGCGCGCTCGGCGTCGATGGCCTGGGACATGTCCACCGCCGTCATGCTGGCGAGATCGCGCAGGTCCTGGTCGATGCGCTGGCGTTTGGCGATGGCATCCTGGTCCACCAGGGTGCCGCCCACCAGGGGCACGGCCTCACGTGCCTGTTCGGAACAGCCGCTGAGAATGATGAGGCATAGGAGGATGGACCAGAAACGGCGCATGGGCGCAGGCTAGATCCAGGTGCTGGAGCCACAACCGGCCAAGCTGCGCGCTGGCACTCGGACGATCCATGATGTAAGGGGAGGGCCATGTCTGTGCTGCGCCCGCTGCTCTGGTTGCTCCTGCTCACCGCCATGCTGCTTGGTGGCTGGGGGATCTGGGCACAGCCCGAGGCCACGGCGATCGTGGCGCCAGCGCCCACACCGCTGGCGGGGCCGGCACCGGCGCCCCCAGTGGTGGCGACCATGGTGCGGTGGATGGGCCACTGGCAGGACGAGGACCGGCGCGAAGACTTGGTCCATGAGGTGGCCCGGGACTTCGCCTTCACGCATCCTGGCATTCAGGTGGATTTGCGCTTTCAGGCCGAGTTGATGGGCGAACGCAGCAAGCGGCGCACCGCCGCATTCATTGCCGAGCAGGTGCGCAAGCCGGTGCCCGACTGGGAGATCGTGTGGTTCGACGACGACATCACCCAGGAGGTCGCGGAACTCCTCGGGGATCCGAACTGGGAGGCAGGGAACCTGGTGGACTTCAGTGGCCTACCCGGCTTCGCCGCAGCCCACAAACCGTTCATCACCGCTGACCCGTTTTACCGTGCCTCGTTCGGCGGCCTCCTGCCTGGTCCCTTCATCGAGGGGCAGTACATGACCCTGTGGGTGAACACGGTGGTGGCGCAGCGCCTCGGCCTGGCGGTGCGCGAGCGCGGGATGACGTGGGACGACCTGCTCGGCTATGCGCAGCGCGTACAACACGCGCGCACCGCTGG
>JBILDK010000245.1:0-4820 GCA_044352625.1 Planctomycetota bacterium | reverse complement strand
AACGCCGATGCCGGTGTCCTCGACCAAAATGGTGAAGCCGTCGCTCTGAGGCCGGGCGCGGATCCACACCGTGCCCCCGGGGCGGTTGTAGCGGATCGCATTCGACACCAAATTACCCACCACCTGCAGCAGCAGCTCGGCATCGAGGCGCACCGGCAAAGGCCCGGGGGAGTCGCACACCAGGCGCACGTTGCGGGTTGCGGCGTTGGATTCGTGTTCTTCGGCCACGCCCCGCAGCAGCTCGCTCAGGTCGGCGTCCTCGGGACGCATCTCCCAGGTGCCTTGTTCGAGCCGCGACAAGGTCAGCACATCGCGCACCAGAGTGGCGAGGCGGTCGGCGTGGCGGCCGATGCGACCGACGAAGTCCCGCGCGGTGACTGCATCCTGCTCGATCACCCCGTCGAGCAGGGTATCGGTGAAGCCGATGATCGCGGTCAGCGGGGTCTTCAACTCGTGGCTCACGGCCGAGAGGAAATCGCGCCGCGCCAGTTCAAGTCGTTTGACCTCGCTGAGATCGTGGACCACCACCACCAGCACCCCGGCGCCACCGTCGGCGACGGTGGAGCGCAGGGTGCGGCGTTGGTGGTGGAACTGGTCCTCGGCCGGGGCCGGCTTGCCGGCACGGAAGGCACCCACCGCGTCCGAGACCGCTGCCGCCGGCAGGTGGTGGTAGAACGGCTGGCCGATGATCTCGCCGGTGGCGCCAGCGAGCGTGGCCCAGGCGGGATTGGCATACACCACCCGGTCCATGCGGTCGATGCAGGCCACGCCCTCGGCCAACGCCCCCAGGGCCCCGTCGAGCAGTCGACGCTGGCCCGCAAGTTGGTCGAGGGTGCCGTGCAGCCGCTCGCCCAGGTGGTTCAGCTCATGGCCCAGGGCGGCGATGGCGTCGGTGCCCGAGAGGCTCGCGCGGCGCTGGAACTCGCCGGCGGCGAAGGCCTGGGACACGTCCACCAGTTCGGCCAGGCGGAGGCGCAGCCGGGCCGTCTGGAACAGCAACAGCCCACCACCGACCACCAGCACCAGCACGGTTGAGACCACCACCGGCAAGGCCAGACGCTGGACCTGCTCCTCCTCAAAGACGAGGGGCGCAGCCACGCGCACTACCCGGCCATCTGGCAGGACGCGGGCGGCATAGAGCATGACCGTCCTGAGGGTATCGCTGCTGCGACGGGCGGTGCCGGTGCCCCGGGCCAGGGCCTGATCGATCTCGGGCCGGGTACGATGGTTGTCCATGGTCCGGGCGTCGCCCTGGCTGTCGGCGAGGACGGTGCCATCGCGCGCAATCAGGGTCACCCGCCGTTCGCGCACCAGATTGACGCCATGCAGAGACGCTGAGCCCGGCGGGATCAGTCCCGCCAACAGGGCTGCCTCGGTCTGCAGCTCGCCAAGCAAAGCGTTTTCGACCTCCTGGGTGATTGCTTGGCGTTGATACATCACGGTTATTGCCGCCACCGCCACCACGACCACCAAGCCGGCCACCAGCCAGCCCATTCCCGACGACAGCTTGCGTGCGTTCATCAGCCCAGGCTACGCCCCGGCCAGCTCGCTGAAGCGGTAGCCGACGCCGCGCACGGTTTCGACAAAATCATGGTAGGGCTCGATCTTTTTGCGCAGGTTGCGGACGTGCACGTCGATTGTGCGGTCGGTGACCACGGTCTCGCCGTCGCCGATGCGGTCGAGCAGGTCGTAGCGCTCATAGGCGACGCCAGCATGGGCGGCGAGGACATGCAGCAGCTTGAATTCGGTCAAGGTCAGGGTCACGGCCACGTCGTCCACCAGGACGCGGTGGCGCACCGGATCGATGACCAGGCCTTTGAACTGCAACCGGCGGTTCTCGCCCGAGCGGGCCTCATCAGCGAGTCGGGCCAGACGCACCTTGATGCGCGCGGCCAGTTCCTTGATGCGGAACGGCTTGGTCACGTAGTCGTCGGCACCAAGCCCAAGACCGAGGACCACGTCGCTCTCCTCACCCTTGGCGGTGACCATGATGATCGGGATCGCGGCCATGCCCGGATCCGCGCGCATAACCCGGCAGACCTCCAGGCCGTCGCGGTCGGGCAGCATCAAGTCGAGCAGCACCAGGTCGTAGGCATTGCGGCGCAGCTCGTGCAGGCCATCACCGCCCGAACCACATATCGTCACCTGGTGGCCGTCTTTTTCGAGATTGAAGCGGAGCAGGGACTGAATGTCGTCCTCGTCCTCGATCACCAGGATACGGGGCATGGTCAGGCTTTCAGGTCCTCGTGGTGGTGACGCAGCAAACGGCCGTCGTGGACGTAGACCGCCTCTTCGCCGATCGACACGGCGATGTCACCGATGTGTTCAAGATGGCTGACCGCGCGCAGCAGGTGGGTGTATTCCTGGATCCGGCCAGGGAATTCCAGCATGCCAGCCTGAATCGCCTTGTAGCACTGCTTGGTCAGCTTGTCGCTCAGGGGCTCCTCGGTAAAAACTGCACGGGCGCGGGCCAGGTCGCTGGTCACGAACGACTCGACCGTCTGCTGCATCATGGTCCGCACCAGGGACCCGAGCTGGGCGAGGTCCGGCGGGTTGGCCACCGCCTGGTGACGGGCGATGAACGAGGCACGCTTGCAGATGCTCTCGCCCAGGTCGCCGACCTGTTCAAGGTCCGAGGTGATGCGCAGGGCCGAGATCAGGAAGCGCAGATCGCCAGCCACCGGCGAATGCAGGGCGATGATCTGGTGGCCGCGCTCTTCGATCTGGCTGTGCATATCGTCCAGGCGGGTCTCGATGCCCCTGGCCTCTTCGCGGGCGCTGACCCGCGGTGACTGGATGCACTCGACGGCAAGGGAGGTACTCTGTTGGGCGAGGTCGCCCATGGCCACCAGGGCGCGCTTCAGTTCGCTGAGTTCGAGATCGAAATGGCGGGGGGAGTTCATCGGTCAGACCTCTGGCGCTTCAGCCGAACCGGCCGGTGATGTAGTCCTCGGTCTGCTTGAGCGAGGGCGTGGTGAAGATCTTCAGGGTGGTATCGTATTCGATCAGCTTGCCCAGATAGAAGAACGCGGTGCGGTCCGATACGCGAGCCGCCTGCTGCATGTTGTGCGTCACGATCACTACGGTGAATTCCTTCTTCAGCTCCAGGATCAGCTCCTCGACCTTGCCGGTGGCAATGGGATCGAGGGCCGAGCACGGTTCGTCCATGAGCAGGACCTGGGGCTTGATCGCGATGGCGCGGGCGATGCACAGGCGCTGCTGCTGGCCGCCGGACAGGCCGAGGCCGGAGGCATGCAGGCGGTCCTTGGCTTCCTCCCACAGCGCCGCGCCCTTGAGCGCCTCTTCGCAGGCTTGGTCGAGCACCCGGCGGTCGTTGACTCCGTTGACGCGCAGGCCGTAGACCACGTTTTCGTAGATCGACTTGGGGAACGGGTTCGACTTCTGGAAGACCATGCCCACGCGTTTGCGCAGGCTGGTGACCTCAAGATGCGGGTGATAGATGGTTTCGCCGGCGATGGTGATGTCGCCCTGGTGGCGGGCGCCATCCACCAGGTCGTTCATGCGGTTGAAATTGCGCAGCAGCGTGGACTTGCCGCAGCCCGAGGGACCGATGAGGGCGGTTACCCGGCACTCGGGGATGTCCATATTGATGGCGAACAGGGTCTGGCGGTCACCATACCAGAAATCGTAGTCCCTGACTTTCAGGTAGGCCGGATCGCCGACCGGGAGGTTCGGATCCGCCGCCGTTTGCTGGGGGACGAAGGGTTTTTCGCTGGCGGGGGCGGCATGGCTCATGGGCAGGGTCGCGGTAGTCATGGGTTAGAAGGCCGAGGAGGCGAACTTGCGGCGCAGGCGCTCGCGCATGATGATCGCGCCGAGATTGAGCACCAGCACGAGGACGATGAGGAAGAAGGTGGTGGCGAAGACCATCGGCCTTGCTGCCTCGCTGTCGGGCGATTGGAAGCCGAGGTCGTAGATGTGGAAGCCGAGGTGCATGAACTTGCGTTCGAGGTGCACAAAGGGCGCCGTGAGGTCGAGCGGTAGGGTCGGCGCCAGCTTGACCACGCCCACCAGCATCAGCGGCGCCACCTCGCCGGCGCCGCGCGCCATGGCCAGGATCATGCCGGTGAGGATGCCAGGAACCGCTCCGGGCAGGACGATGCGTTGGATGGTTTGCCACTTGGACGCGCCACAGGCCAGGCTCGCCTCGCGCGCTCCGCGGCTGACCGCTGCGATGGATTCTTCGGTGGCAACGATCACCACGGGCACGGTCATCAGCGAGAGGGTGGCCGCAGCCCAGAAGATGCCGCCAGTGCCGAAGGTCGGCGTGGGCAGTTCATCGCTGAAGAACAGGCTGTCGATGTTGCCGCCGACCATGTACACGAAGAAGCCCAGGCCGAACACCCCGAATACGATCGAGGGCACGCCGGCGAGGTTGTTGATCGCGATGCGCACCGCACGTACGAATGGGCCCTGTTTGGCATATTCGCGCAGGTAGATCGCCGCCAGCACGCCGAACGGCACCACGCACACGCTCATCAGCATGGTCATGACAAAGGTGCCGAAAATGGCGGGGAAGATACCGCCTTCGGTGTTGGCTTCGCGCGGGTCTTCGCTGACAAAGTTCCACAGGCGGTGCATAAACACACCGGCGCGGCCCACCAAGCTGTGCTGGTTGGGGTACTCGTAATCCAGAATCTTGCCCACCGGGATCACCTGGTCGCGACCGGTAGCGAGGCGGAGCACGAACGCGGGATTGCCCTGCAGCCGGCGCAGGTCGGCGGCCTCTTTGGCGAGAACCGCGTACTCGGCCTTCAGCTCGGTGATGCGGGCAGTGGCTTTGGCATTGCCGGGTTCAC
>JBILDK010000244.1:0-4846 GCA_044352625.1 Planctomycetota bacterium | reverse complement strand
GGTCGCCACGGTCAACCAGGGCATCCGCCGGTACGACCTGACCGTGCGGCTGCATCCCGAGGAACGCCAGACCGAGGATCAGGTCGGTGAACTCGTGCTGAAGAGTCCCTACGGCCCGCAGGTCCGCCTGCGCGAAGTGGCCGACATCGGCCTGGAGAAAGCCTCCAACCTGATTGCCCGCGAAGGCGCCCGACGCAAGGCGGTGGTGAGCTGCAACGTCGCCGCGGGCCAGAACCTGGGCGATCTCGTCGCCGGCATCCGCCGGGTCGTCGATCCGGTCGTCGCCAAGGCCGGCCTGTCGGTCCACTACGGCGGCCAGTTCGAGGCCCAGCAAGAGGCCAGCCGCACCATCGGGCTGATGGGCCTCGCCGTCATCGGCGTGGTTTTTTTGCTGCTGGCTGCGGCGCTGTCCTCAGCCAAGGCGGCAGGACTGGTCATGCTCAACCTCCCGCTCTCGCTCATCGGCGGCATCGGCGCGGTGTACCTCGCCGAATCCCCGTCGATCGTCGACAACACCCTGGCCCTGTTCGGCCTGGGTGGAACGTTCACCGCTCCGGTGCTGTCGATCGCCAGCCTGGTGGGCTTCATCACCCTCTTCGGCATCGCGGTCAGGAACGGCATCCTGCTGATCAATCAATACCAGTCCCATGCCGAGGACGGCCGACCGCTGCTGCAGGCGATCATGCACGGCTCGGAGGAGCGCTTGGTGGCGATCCTGATGACCGCGCTGTGCGCCGCCATCGGTCTGATCCCGCTCGCGCTCATGACCGGCCAGGCCGGGGCCGAGATCCTGGCGCCCTTGGCCATCGTCGTCCTCGGCGGTCTGGTCAGCTCGACCGTGCTGAATCTGGTCGTCGTTCCAGCGGCCTACGCCTGGGTCTTCGGCCATGGCGAGCGTCCGCCAGCCTCCACCCTCGACACACCACCCACCCCATCCCCCACGGAGTAATCCCATGCAGCATGTCCCCGCTCTCCTCACGTGTGCCCTGGCCGCCCTGTTCGCCTGCGCTGCCCCGCTGGTCGCCGCCGATGCCCATGCCGGCCACGACCACGCCGCCGATGCCCACGGCCCGGCCATCGCGCTCGGCACGGTTACCATCACCACCACTGCGGTGGCCGTGAGCGCCGCGGGAGCCTTCGCCGCCGGGGCCGAGTGGCATCTGGAGATGGTGCTGACCCCCGACCAGCCTGCGCCCAAAGCGATCCGGGTCTGGGTTGGCCTTGAGAACGGGCGCGGCTCGGTGAAGGCCAAGGCCGAGGCCGAGAAGGGTGCCAAGGGCGAGTACAGCGCCCACGTCGAGATCCCCAAGCCCTTGCCGGGGGACAGTGCGCTGTGGATCGCCCTTGAGGCTGCCGATGGCACGACCGTCAAGGGTTCGCTCGCCGTGCCCAAGGCCGCCGACGCGGCGGACCACGCCGACCACACCGGGCATCAGCACTAGGCCGAGCCATCCGGTGGGGCAGTGGTTGCACTCTTCGGGTTCCTAAGGCATGCTTCCACCGGAGCTGATATCGCCATGGCCATCACTCGCGCCAGTTTTGATGAGATCATCGAACGGGTCCACACCATCCCCTCGCTGCCCGAGGTGGTGACCCAGGTCTGCCGCCTGGTCAATGACCCTGATGCCAACGCGTCGATGATCAGCAATATCATGATCCGCGATGCGGCCATGTCGGCCAAAATGCTGCGCATGGTCAATTCGGTTTATTACGGCCTTAAAGAGCCGGTCGCAGATCTGGAGCAGGCGACCATCATCATGGGCTTCAAGACCATCCGCTCGGTGGCGTTGTCGATTTCCGTGATCAGTGCTTTTCAGCAACAGAACGCCTGCTTCAACATGAAGGCGTTCTGGATGCACAGCGCGGTCTCAGCCTGCCTGTGCAAGATGATCGCAGAAAAAGCCCAACTGTGCGATCCGGGTACGGCCTACACCATGGGGCTGCTGAAGGACATCGGCAAGTTGGTGTTGGTCGAGAACGCCCCCGACGAGACCCGCGCCATCGTCGCCGTGGCCCGCGAGTACAAGCTGTCGTTCAACGCCGCCTCGCGCGAGGTTCTCGACACCGATGACGCCGAGATCGCCGGCTGGCTGGCCCAGAAGTGGGAATTGGACCCCCTCATCATCGAAACCCTCCGCTACCAATACGATATCACCAAGGGCGTGCAGATGCCGCTGGTCGCCATGTGCCTGTTCAGCGAATACCTCTGCGCGCTCAAGAAGATCAGGGTCAGCGGCAACTGCGATGAGCCGTCACTCGATCCGGTGGTGTGGCAGCATCTCGGCCTCGACAAGAACGCGCTGGTGGACCTGCTCACCCGGGTCAACGACGAGGTCGACAACGCCCGTCAGCTCATGGCCATGGCGGGGAATTAGTCCACTTCTGGGCCAATCTCGGCGTAATCCAGGTCGCGACCGTGCGTCTCGGGCAGCAGCCAGATAGCAAGGAACGCCAGCGCGAAACTCACCACGCCGAGTCCTGCCACCACGGTGACATAGCCATGCACCGGGGCGAGGGCGAACAACGCCCATTGCATGGGATAGAACAGGCCGCGCGCCACGTTGGGCGCGGTGGTCGCCACGGTCGCACGCAGATTGGTGCCGAATTGCTCGGCGGCGATGGTCACGAACAACGCCCAGAAACCGACCGTCAGGCCCAGCCCGAAGCACAGCGCGTAATAGCCCGCCGGGGTCAGCCCACGTTGGCACAACCCGATCGTCACCAGTACGGCACTGGCCGAGAGAAACAGCGCCACGGCCTTGCGCCGACTGGCCAGGGCCTGGGTGAGGAAGCCTGCGCCGATATCGCCGATGATCAGTCCGGTGTAGCACCACACGATGGCATGGGCCCCCAGCACCGGCCCGGTCACTCCCAGCACA
Organism: Planctomycetota bacterium; assembly: GCA_044352625.1. Classification (GTDB taxonomy): domain Bacteria; phylum Planctomycetota; class UBA11346; order UBA11346; family UBA11346; genus JAKLKR01. Next base: position 1,967 of record JBILDK010000244.1, on the reverse strand, counting down.
CCGGCGGTTTTGGCGGCGAGAAACACGAAAATTCCGACCACGAACCAGGTCGGCGCCCCCAGCCCGACTGCCAGCAGATAGCGACCAAGCCGTGCTGGCGAGCCGAACAGCAGGCGCAGGCTGCCCTTGGGGATGGTCGCGTCGAGCGCCCGGAACATGCCTGACTCGTGCGCCAACCAGCGCAGGGCGAGGAGGGCGAAGCCCATCACTCCACCGATGATGAAGGCTTGGGACCAGGAGGCGAACTGGCTTACCCCCCAGGCCGCAATCGCCCCGGCAATGCCGACACACGCCACGATCGTCGCCCCGTAGGCGCGCTTCTCGCGTGGCAGGCTCTCGACCACCAGGGTGATCCCCACCCCCAGTTCGCCCGCCAGGCCGAATCCGGCAATCACGCGCAGCACCTCGAACTGTCCTACGTTGGTGACAAAGGCGTTGAGCAGCGTGGCGCTGGAATAGACGATGATCGAACCGAACAGCGTCGCCAACCGGCCCCAGCGATCGGCGATCATGCCCCAGGCGAAACCGCCAATCAGCATCCCGATCATCTGCAAACCGAGCAGGTGGGCGAGGGTTGCTGCGAGCGCCTCCTGGGCTACGCCGAGCGCCAGCAGGCTGTCGCGACCGACCATGCCGATCAACACGATGTCGTAGATGTCGACGAAATAGCCGAGCGCGGCGACGATAACCGGGAGGGACAGCAGCCGGGCGTTGGTCATGGGGCGCGGATGATTCGTCGTTGAGCTCTGGCGGCAACCCTATCGACCTAGTGGAAACCACTCATTTCGCAGCGTCACGCACCAATTTGAACGCAATGTGTCGGCGGAAGGTCGGCGCGGGCAGCGTGAGCGCGCCGCCGGAGTGGGTGAATTCGCTGGTGGATAGCACCGTGCCGCTATCCGCATCCCACCATTCGAGGCTTACATGGCCGGCGGCGACATCCTCACCGACCCGGATCAAGACTGCGCGCTGCTCGTTACCCTCGCCGCCGTCCGTTCCCCAACCCAGGTCGCAGGCGTAACCGAGGATGCGACCGGGGCGCACCCAGGCCCGGCACCACAACCCGGCTCCGCCGCTGACCGTCAGGGCCGCGCTGCGCGCTGCGGACCCGCGCAGATCCTCGCCACGGATAAAGCGACGTATGGCACCGAAGGACTCCCAGCCGCCACGCTGCGCGACCCACTCGTGCCACCATAACATCGGCGCCCCGGCGTGGCCGGACACGAGGCCCGCCCACGCCCCGCTGGCGAGGTCGGCGCGCATGCGCGGTTCGGGGCAGGCGTTCCAATGACCGCCGTACTCGGTGACCACCACCGGCCGGCCCTTGGCCCAGGCCGGGCGCAGCAGGCTGTCCGCCAGCAAGCTCGCCGCTGCACCTTCGCCGCGATAGGCATCGATGGTGACATAGTCGATCACCGGCAGCGTGGCCACCGCGGCATCGACCGCGCGCCAGTCGCCGGCCCAGTGAGTGGTCAGCGGCCGGTGCCAGGGGTCGTGGCGCGCCCAGCCCGCCCCCGCCTGTTCGTGCCAGGCGCGGGTGGCGTCGCCAGCGGCGGTGAGCTGGACCTCGCTCCATAGCTTCCAGCCCATCAGCGCAGGATGGTCGCTGTAGCGCGCCGCCAGGTAGCGCCGGTAGCGGTCCTGAGCGGCCAGGGCCCGCGCCGCGCGAAACAGCTCACCCGGGTTGTCGAGCCAACCGCCATTGCATCGGTTATAGGGACTGAGGCCCCATTCCGCATCGGCGGTGTTGCTGCCCTGCCCGTGGTTGGCCACCACCAGGTTGAGGCGCATGCCGCGGTCCCAGGCCGCATCGAGCACCCGGTCAAGGCGGGCGGCGTTCTCTTGGTTGTAGCGGCCGACGCCGCCAAAGCCTTTCCAGCCCGCATTCCATTCCAAACCCAGGTTCCAGCCCGCGAGCCACACTTCGGCGGCGTCACCCCCAGCGGCGGCGAGGCGTCCGAGGGCCT
>JBILDK010000243.1:0-4851 GCA_044352625.1 Planctomycetota bacterium | reverse complement strand
CCTCGAAGGTCTGCCGCTGGTTGTCCCTGTCACCATCGGTGACCAGGGCGTAGATACCGAGATCCCGCCGCCACGTTTAGAGGATGGCCGATTGACAGACCATGGCGCCGAGAAACACCGGCTTTCGGCACAGGTAGTCGATGGCATCCCCTACCGCCGCACCACCACGTCGCTCTTGGTGGTCGCCAAATCCGGGAGCCACGACTGCACGGAGAGCCCCCGGTCCACGACCGTACTCTGGTCGGGCCGGATGTGGGTCACCACCACCGATGCGCCGGCGAGCTCCCCGGTGCACTTGGACAACAGGGCGAAATCCAGCGGCAGCCGGCGCATCACATCAACCTCTCACGTACCATTTTCCAACTGAACAACCTTGGCCATGACTCTGACTTGCCGATAAACCAGTGCGCCCTCTTCACCGACGACCGCCAGGCTGGTGGCGTGAGGCTTACGCTGCACCGCTGAGGCTCAGCGACGGATCGCCGCGTAGCGCACCTGCTCCAGCGGGTTGGGCGCGATCCCCAGCAATCCGGGCCGGATGAGCATGGTGCAGCGGTAGTGCCACAGCGGGATGCAGGGGACTGCGTCGGCCACCTGTGCGGCAGCGGCGCTGAGCAGCGCCCCGCGCGCGGCCCCGGGCCGCTCGCTCTGCGCCAGCAGCGCATCGTAACTGACGTCGGACCAGCCGGTACGATTGTAGCCATCGCCCGTGCGGAAGGCGGCGAGAAAGGTCAGCGGATCAAGGAAGTCGGCGGTCAGACTGCCGCGCACCAGGGCGTACTCCCGCTGGTTTTCGCGACTACGGACCTCGATCGAAGTGGCGGTGCGCACCGCGAGGGCCACGCCAAGATCGCGACGCCAGGCATCCGCCAGGTATTCAGCCACGCGCAGGCGCTCGGCCGAACCGCTCGGAACCCACAGCTCAAGCACCGGCCATCCGCTGCGTGGCCCGCGCTCGACCTCCATCGCAGCGAGCAACCGGCGGGCCGCGGGAAGGTCGCGTCCAGGGAGCGTGGGGGCGGACATTCCGGCAAGTTCCCACATGGCCGGCGGCACCAGGCCTACGGCCGGATCTGCTTGGCCATCGAGCAGTTCGCGTACCGCCGTCGCGCGGTCGCAGGCCAGGGACAGGGCGCTGCGCAGGCGCGGATCGAGGGGCTCGGGGGCGCAACGCAGGCGGTACAGTTCCGTGCCCAGGGCCGGGGCCCAGGCCAGGCCAGGAACCGCGTGGCGGCGCAGGTCGCGGGCCGCATCTGAGGGCAGCGCGGGGATCGCGTCCACCTGGCCATCGAGGTACAGCCGCACCGCCGCATCGGCGCTGTCCACAATCCGCAGGCGCAGCGCGCCGAAGGCGGGCGTGGGCCCAACATAGGTCGCGCTGGGCGCGAGATCGTCATGATCGCGGGGTACATGCGCGGTCACCACCATCGGCCCGTTGCCCAGGATGGTGCGCGGATCGTGCCATCGCCCCTGCTGGGGATGCAGCGGAGCAAACACCGGCAGGGCGAGGATCGCCGGCAGCCACGGCACCGGTCGATCGAGTTGCAGGACCAGATCCTGACCGCTGACGGTGAGGCCAACCACCGGGGCAAGGAGTCCGCCCAGGACCGATCCGCCTCCGCGATGACGTTCGAGCCCGGCGAGCGCCTGGGCCGGCAGCACCGGACTACCATCGGACCAGCGCGCCGCGGGGTCGAGGGCGAAGCTCCAGGTCAGACCGTCAGTCGACACCGTCCAGGCGCGCGCCAGGGCTGGCTGGGGCGTGCCGCATTGAGGTTCAAGCCGGACCAGCGGATCGAACAACGCATCAAGCAGACGCAGCTCATCGAGCCGGCTGGCTTGAAGCGGATCGAGCGTAACCGCGGCGCGTACCGCGATCACCAGTCCAGGCGCGGCGTGGCGGCTGGTACACCACGGCGTGGCCAGACCAAGGGTCAGCACCGCGCACAGGATGAACAGAAAGCGGATCACGACCGTGATACCATGGCCTCATGGCGGAATGCCAGCGCCAGCCCGCCTGCACCAGGGATCGGGCGGCATAGTGGGTGGTGGCCCGGTCATGGGCCATTAGCTTCTTGGCCATGCTCGACACCACCATTCCTCCCCTCCAGGTCGGCCCCTACACCTTCCGTTCGCGCCTGCTCACCGGCACCGGGAAATACCCGGACAATGCCACCATGGTGGCGGCCCTGACCGAGTCCGGTTGCGACGTGGTGACGGTGGCGGTGCGCCGCGCCAACCTTGAGGCCCGCGGCAGCGGCGGCTCGCTGCTCGACCACATCGGCAGCCAATATCAACTGCTGCCCAACACCGCCGGCTGTTTCACTGCCGAGGATGCCATTCGCACCGCGCTGCTCGGCCGCGAGCTGGGCCTGAGCGACATGGTCAAACTCGAAGTGCTCGCCGACCAGCAGACCCTGCTGCCGCATCCGGTACAGACCTTGGAGGCCACCCGCCGCCTGGTGGCGGAGGGCTTCACCGTGCTGGTGTACACCAGCGATTGCCCGGTCCTGGCGAAGGAGCTGGAGTCCGCCGGCGCGGCCGCAGTCATGCCCGCGGGCGCACCCATCGGCAGCGGCCTGGGGATCCTCAACCGCAACAGCCTCGAGATCATCCTCGAACGCGCCACGGTGCCGATCATCATCGACGCCGGCGTGGGCACCGCCTCGGATGTGACCGTGGCGATGGAACTCGGCGCCGCCGGCGTGCTGCTCAACACCGGCATCGCCGGGGCCAAGGACCCGGTACGCATGGCCCGGGCCATGCGCCACGCACTGGAGGCCGGCTGGTGGGCCGCCGGCGCCGGCCGCATCGGCCGCAAGCGTTACGCCAACGCCTCGTCGCCGGTCACCGGCTTGATCAGCGCCAGCCACGCGGGTCAGGGCATTCCCGGGGAATGACCAGCCGATCGAGCCGCGTGGGATGGTCACCCACCCACCACCCACCACCCACCACCCACCGGCCCGCAGGGCCGCATGCTTGACGTCATCCTCCCCGTCTTCGCCCTGGTGGCGCTGGGCGCTGCGCTGCGCGGGCGCCTGGGCCTGGGCGAGGGTGCCGAGCTGGGCCGGCTGCTGTACTGGGTGGCGTTGCCGGCGCAGTTGCTCCACCTGACCGCACGCACCGACCTCGCCCACGGATTGCCGTGGGCGGCGGCGGCGGTGATCGCGGTGGTGGTCGCGCTGGGCATGGCCGCGATGCTGCTGCTCACGCGCCGCCTCGACCCCGGAGTGCGCGGATCCCTGGCCAATGGCGCGATGCGACCCAATGGCGCGTTCATCGGATTGCCCATCATCCAGCTCGCGGCGCAGCAGCTCGACGTGATCAGCGGCGGCGCGCTGCTCGGCGCCTATGTCCTGGTGCTGGGACCGGCGGTGATCGTGTTCAATCTCGGGGCGGTGATGGCGTTCCGCTGGCCGCATCACGGCGGCGGCTTCCTCGGCGCGGTGGCTGAATTGCCGCGCAATCCCATCCTGGTTTCCTGCGCCGTGGGCACCGCCCTCGGGGCGTGGCGGCCGGGCCTGCTGGAGGGTACCGTGCCCGGTGCGGCGTTGGCGATGGTCGCGGCCTGTGCGGTGCCGCTGGCTCTGATCACCGCCGGGCTCGGACTCGATCTCGCCGTGTTGCGCGGCCGGCTCGGCTGGCTGAGCCTCACGACCCTCGCCAAGCTGCTGATCCAGCCCACCGCCGCCTGGGGTGCGTGCCGGGTGCTGGGCCTGGACCATGCCACCACCGCCGCGGTCACGATCCTCATGGCGAGTCCGGCGGCGATGGCGGCGGTGCCCATGGCCCGGGCCATGGGCGGCGATCCGGCGCTGATGGCGGCCCTGGTCACCGCCACCACGCTGCTCGCTCCGCTCACGCTCTATGCGTGGCTGGCGCTCGTGTTGCGCTGAGCCCGGCGTGCGCTACCGAGTGCCGCGGCGAACCCAGTTCTCGACCTTCAAGCCGGGTACACGTTTGAATTCTGCGTCGTTGTCGGTGACGACAATCAGGCCATGCGTCAGCGCGGTGGCGGCGATCTGGCAGTCATGGATGCCGATCATGGCGCCCCGTCGTTCAAGGTCGGCACGGATGCGGGCATAGGTTTCGGCGCAGGCTGCGTCGAACGGCAGGACAGGCCACGTATCAACCACGCCCTGCCACAAGCGCATCCAGCGGTTTCCACGGTTTGATTTCTCGACCCCGGTCAGGCCTTCGGACAACACAATGACCGAGGTTGCGATGTCCGCGATGGCATGGGTGGCGATGCGCTCGTGAACGCCGTATTGCCGGCGCATGGCGTAGCTGAGGATGTTGGTGTCGAGCAGCAGGCGCATGGTCAGGGCTCGTCGTCCCAGCCAGCGATAGGCTCAGGCACCGGATCGGCCGGGCAAACCCACGTATCATCCAGGTCGGCAGCCTCGGCATGAATCCGTTCCCAGAATCCGATCGGCCAGCCATTGGCATCCCGTGGCACATCGCTGATCGGCTCAAGGATGATGCGGTCGCCCTCGCGGTGGATGCGCACCTCGGTCCCTGGCATGCGGAATTCCTTGGGCAGTCGCACCGCCTGGCTGCGACCGTTGGCAAACAGTTTGGCGGTGACCTCACTCGCCGTCCCTGCCCGCAGCTTTCGGTCAGCTTTTGGCGCAGCTCGATAGGTGGCGACAGGTTCGCGGGCTTTGGGCATGGCCAGCCTCCATTGATACTACCAATGATATATACCTCTATTCCTGGGCAAGCGTGGCCCAGGACGACCTCCACAAGCCATCTACCGCGCAGTTCAGATCACCCTGCCTGTCGCAGTTGGTGGTTGGTGGTTGGTTTCTGGTGGTTGGGGGACAACACCTTGCGGCGCCGCTTCGGATC
>JBILDK010000242.1:0-4867 GCA_044352625.1 Planctomycetota bacterium | reverse complement strand
ATAGATCGTCTGCGGCGCGTCGAAGGTCAGGATCTTCTTCGCGTCCTGGTCGCCCAGGTAGTCGCCGCCCTTGACGGTGTCGTACCAGTGCCAGATCGGGTGGTCCTCTTCCTCATTGCCGAGGGCCGCGCCGATGCCGCCTTGGGCGGCGCCGGTGTGGCTGCGGGTGGGGAAGAGCTTGGACACGACCGCGACATCGGCGGTGGTGGAGGCCCAGTAGGCAGCGTATAATCCGGCGGCACCGGCGCCGACGATCACGACATCATGGCTCAGGTTCATGGGGGTCTCAGTGCAGGGTGGCGCTGTAGGCGGGGACGCTCTCCCACGTGCGCGTCTCGCCGCGCAGCGTGGCATCGACCCGGCGCACCGCCTGGGCCCACACCGCGAACTCATAGGACGAGCTGAACATGGTGTGGCGGTCGCGCAGCTCGGGCGCGGGATTGCCGCGCCAGATCACGGACAGGCACCAGGCGTCAAAGGCCTTCCCGGCGGCGGCGGTGGTGGCCGGATCTGGGGTGCCGGCTTGGTGTGCGAACACCGCTGCCAGCGGGGTGTCCTCGCTACGATGGACATGGTGTTCAAGATAGTATTCGAGCATCAGCAGCTCGCGCAGTTCGAGACGGAAGTCGTAGGACTTGGCCCCGCCGGGCATGGGCGGGTTGCCCAGGCTTTCGCCCTTGGGGAAGCCGCGATTGGCGTAGCTCTCCTTTACCGCCCCGAGGGGTATGGGATTGCCGACGTTCATGATGCCACGGGCGCCGAAGTACGCCGCCAGCGACCACAGCACCACCTCGGCCGCGAAGCGCCAGCGCCGGGGCGGCGCGTAGTCGCGTAGAATGCCGACCACGCCATTGATGCCATGGTACAACGCCAGCGCGATGAACACCACGTAGTAGGCCTGCCACCACGGATTGTTGAGGCGCGCCGCCACGGTCAGGCCGGTGGACACCGCATCGGCAGTGAAGTGTTGGAGGAAGAAATGCCCAAAAGCCAGGACGATGAGCAGGATCGCGCTGACCCGCTGCATGACCCATTGGGTGCTGCCGGTGCGGGTCGACAGGTACGGCCGGGCCATGTCAGTTCCCTCCCGGGAGGGCGTGGTCACCGAGCAGCGGCTGGACATTGCTGTGCAGCAGCAGAGGCACCGCGCCAAGGATGAACAGCGCCGTCACCAGCACGATCAGGCCCCAAAAGATGGTTTTGTGATGGGTGGTGCGGGTGGCGACAAAGTCCACCCAGATGATGCGCATGCCATTGATGCCATGGAAAAGCAACGCCGCGAACAGCGCGAGCTCACCAAGCTTGAAGTCGGGCTCCTGCATCCGCCGAATCATCAGGTCGTAGGCCTCGGGCGAGGCGTTGGCCTTGGTGATCGAGATGATGTGGAAGAACAGGAAGAAGATCAGCCCGAGCCCGGTGACCCGGTGCAGCACATACGCCAAGCTGCCGGTGAACCAGCGGTAGGACCCGCCGAACTGGCGGGGGATCGGATTGGCGGCGGCCGAGCCGATGCCGCGGTCTGGATGATGCACGATGCGCTCCCGTTCGGGTTCGGACAGCAGGATAGGATCAAGGTCCGCAACGCAGACCAGCGAGCGCCAACCAGGGAGCTCCCATGTCCGCGGCGCATTGGAAATGCGGCAGGACATGGAACCCTAGGTGAAAGTAGGGTGAATCAGCGCACGCCGAGACCGGCCAAGATACGCGTCGCACTGGGATCGTCGAGGGCGGCGAACAGCGTCGCCAGTCCCGGTGCAGTGGGCGAGCGTGGTAGCCAGGCGAGGAGCAGCGGCCGGGACAGCCGGTACGAGCCGTCCGCGATGGCCCCGGGCTCGGGGGCGATGCCATCGAGGGGCAGGGTGCGCAGTGCCGGGGTGGCCTGGTGTACGGCCGCCACCGCCAGCACCGCCGGGTCGATGGCGGCGGCCTGGACCACCGATGACCCGACCAGTTCGCAGCGCACCGCCAGGGGCAGGGCCTCGCCGCCCAGCAGGGTCTCGACCAGCTGGGTGGTGGCACCCGAGGCGGGATGATTCACCACCACCGCGACCGGTTGGGCGGCCAGGGCTCCGCCCACGCCCAGCTCGCCCCACGTCAGGGTGCCGCGCATGGCCGCCACCAGCTGGGCCGAGGACAGTCCGCTGCAGGGGTTGTCGCGGTGCACGAACAGGGCCACGGCCGAGCGTCCGAGCAGGCGGGTGGCGGGGGCGGTGCCGCGGGCGGCGCGCAGCGCGGCGTCTTCCTCGGCGGTGGGCGGACGCGACAGGCCGACCAGTGTGGCACGGCCCTCGGCCAGGGCCGCCAGGGCGTCGCCGCTGCCGCCGGTGACGCCGGTGATGGCACCTGGTGCCACCGCGCGCAGCAGGAACGCCACGCTGCCAGAGCCGGCATAGGCAAGGGGTTCGGCGGCCTGGATGGCGACGGCGCAGCACAGCGCCAGGAGGGTGCGGATCATCGGCGGCCCCAGCGGCGGAAGGCGATCAGCCCGAGGGCCAGCGCCACGACCAGGCCCAGGGCGTACAGGAAGCACGCCAGCATCAGCTCGTGGGCGCGTTCGCTGGCGTGGTTGACGCGCTCGGCGGCGGCCTGGTTGACCTCCTCCAGGCGCGCCGGCAGGTCGCCGCTGCCCAGGATGCGGCTCACGCTGCCCAAGGCGTCGTTGCCACGCTGGGTGAGGGTGGCGGCCTCGCGCAGGGTCGCGGTGTATTCCGCGATGTCGAAGGGCTTGGCGGCGGGATCGCGCGGCCCGCTCATGGTCGGGGCGAGCACCGCGAGGATGCGTTCGACGCTGGCGGCGGTGGCGGCCACGGCCTCGGCGGTGGCGCGGCCGTCGGTCGCCAGGCCCTTGCTGTCGGCAAGCAGCTCGCCGGCCCCGGCCAGGATTGCGCTGCGCTCGCGTGCAACCAGGCCCGGCAAGTCCACGACCAGGGCGCGGGCCTCGGCCACCTCGGGGCGCAGCAGCAGGTCGTCGAAGGCCAGTTCGCTCTGCCACTGCAGCAGCAGCGGGCCGCGCTTGGCCAGCCAGAACAGGCGCTCGCCCATGACCCGGGCGCGGGCGGCCTCGTCGACCGCGCGGTCCACCGGGGCGAGCAGGCCGTCGCCGTCGCGCACCGCCGCGGCCAGGGCGCGGCCACGGGCGGCGCCGGCCTCGTCGAAGCGCACGAAGGACACCGCACGCGCCTCGGGGTGCTCGCTGCGCCAGCCCAGGATAAGGTTGTCGAGCTCCTGCAGCTGCGGCTGGGTCAGGGCCTGGGCGGCCAGCTCCCACGCATCCAGGCGCAGCCGGCGCAGGGCGTGTTCCAGCGCGGCCCCGTCCGGCCCATAGAGCCGGTCGGCGGTGCCCTCGTCGATCCAGATGCGGCTCTGCAGCGTCACCACCAGCACCAGGTCGAGGATCTTGCCGTGGCTGTCGGGGCCGGTGGCGATGTCCCACACCCCGGCCACGCCCTCGGCGCGCAGGCGGTGGGCCTCCCGGCGCAGCTGCAGGTCGGCGGTCGTGGCGCAGACCTCGTCCACCGCCGCACGCAGCACCACCGCATAGCGGTCGGCGAAGGCGAGGATGCGCTGGTCCAGCTCATCGGCCGAGGGCTTCGCGGTGCCCGCGGCGGTGGGGCCGGCGGGCGGCGCCTCGCGCACAGGGCCGCCGCAACCGGCGAGGCACCCGGCGAGGGCGGCGATGAGCGCCAGGCGCATCATCCCAGATCGACCTCAACCTGGCCGTCGCGTTCACGCGCCGGATAGGTCGGTACTTTAAAGCCTTTCGGCCCGCTGACGATGCCGCCGTCCTTCAGGCTGAAACGCCAGCCGTGTCCGACGCACATCACTGCGCCGTCGGTTACCGGACCGCGCGCCAGCGATACCCCGGCGTGGGGGCAGATGTCCTTGAGCGCGTACCACGCGCCTTGATGCCGGTAGACGCCTATGCGGCGCGCTCCCAGTGTCACCAGTTTGCCGCCGTCAGCAGGCCAGTCGGCGGCTGGGCCGACGTTGATCCAGGTGGTTTCATTCATGTCAGGCATCCTCGGGTCGGCGGAAGGCAACGTGACGCTGATCGATCGCGCCGTGGCTGTCGCTGCGGCAGTGGGTGCCGACGCTGGCGCGGCGCGCCTCGGCGCCGGCTGTCACCAGAGCGCCCACGGTCAGCAGGTTCTGCAGTTCCCAGCCGTCGCGGGAGTGGAACTCGCCGCGCGCCTGATGCGTGGACCAGAACGCCAGGGTGCGCCGGGCGGTGGCCAGGCCGGCGGCATCACGCTCGATCCCGGCGTGACGCCACATGGTGGCGCGCAGCGAACTGACCAGATCACTGATATCGAGGTCGTCGGCGATAGCTGTGGGCTTGGGTGCGATTAAACGCTGCCGCCCAGCTTGTCCGCCGGATCCGGCGGCGGCCTGTCCCGCGCGGATGCCCATCACCAGACCCTCGAGGATGCTGTTGGAGGCGAGCCGGTTGGCGCCGTGCAGCCCGGTGCAGGCGACCTCGCCCGCGGCCCACAGGCCAGGCACGCCGGTAGCGGTGTTGGGATCGGTGACCACTCCGCCGCAGTGATAGTGGGCGCTGGGATGCACCGGCAGCCATTCGGTGCCAGGGTCGATGCCGAAGCGCGCACAGGCCTGGGTGATCGCGGGGAAGCGCTCACGCACGAAGGCCGCGCCGAGGTGCGTCGCATCGAGCCACACATGCGGAAAGCCGCTGGCGCGGATCTCACTGATGATTGCGCGCGTGACCACGTCGCGCGGCGCCAACTCGGCCAGCGGATGATGCGCGGTCATGAAGCGTTCGCCACTGTGGTTGCGCAGCAGCGCGCCCTCGCCGCGCATCGCCTCGCTGATCAGCAGGCGCGCGCCACCAGCGATGTACAGCGTGGTG
>JBILDK010000241.1:0-4873 GCA_044352625.1 Planctomycetota bacterium | reverse complement strand
GGATGACGGCTCCAAGTCGCTCCGCGCCTGCCCCGAACGAGGCGCCGGCTGCACGGGCGGGAAACCAGTCCGTCGGCCCTCGCTCGGTAGGCGGCTTTGTCATGCGTGCCGTGTGCGCTTCAACGCGGTGTTCGGTTGGAGAGCCCTCATGAAACCTGTTAATCAGAAGGCGTGGTTCCTCATCCTGCCGGTTATCCTGTGCGTAGCGTTCTCGGCCATCCTGCCCTTGATGACGGTGGTGAACTACTCGGTGCAAGACATCATCTCGCCCGATCGCCGCGTGTTTGTCGGCACCGAGTGGTTCAAGGCCATCATGCGCGACGACGAACTGCACCGGGCCTTGCTCCGCCAGGTCGGGTTTTCATTCGCCGTGCTGCTGGTGGAGATCCCGCTCGGCATCGCGCTCGCATTGTCGATGCCTGCCCAGGGCTGGAAATCATCGGCCGTGCTGGTGTTGGTTGCGATCTCGCTCCTGATTCCCTGGAACGTGGTCGGCACCATCTGGCAAATCTACGGCCGCACCGACATCGGCCTGTTGGGCGCCACCCTGTCGTGGCTGGGCATCAACTACAGCTACACCGGCAACGCCACCGACGCCTGGTTGACGGTGCTGGTGATGGACGTGTGGCACTGGACGCCGCTGGTTGCGCTGCTGTGTTTTGCAGGGTTGCGCGCCATCCCCGACGCCTACTACCAGGCCGCGCGTATCGACGGCGCCAGTAAGCTCGCTGTATTCCGCTTCATCCAGTTACCCAAATTGCGCGGCGTGCTGATGATCGCGGTGTTGTTGCGCTTCATGGACAGCTTCATGATCTACACGGAGCCTTTTGTTCTCACTGGCGGTGGGCCGGGCAATGCGACCACCTTCCTGAGCCAGTACCTCACGCAGAAGGCAGTCGGTCAGTTTGACCTCGGCCCGGCGGCCGCCTTCTCGTTGATCTACTTCCTGATCATCTTGCTGCTGTGTTTCATCCTCTACAACGGGATGCAGCGTGTAGGCACCCAACAAGAGAAGGAGGCCACGCCATGAACGAGCGTCGCTTCAAGAAGCGCAGTGTCTTCTTGGCCCTCTACCTGCTGTTCGCCATCTTGCCGGTCTACTGGATGGTCAACATGTCGTTCAAGACCAACGCGGAGATCTTGTCGACCTTCAGCCTGTGGCCGCAGAACTTCACGATCGAACACTACACGACCATCTTCACCGATGAGAGCTGGTACTCGGGCTACATCAACTCGTTGATCTACGTGGCCATCAACACGGTGATCTCGCTCCTGGTGGCGCTGCCCGCGGCCTATGCCTTCAGCCGCTACAGCTTCCTGGGCGACAAACATGTGTTCTTCTGGCTGCTGACCAACCGAATGACACCGCCCGCGGTGTTTCTGCTGCCCTTCTTCCAGCTCTACACCACGCTGGGCCTGATGGACACACACATCGCCGTAGCCTTGGCGCACCTGCTGTTCAACGTGCCGCTGGCAGTGTGGATCCTCGAGGGCTTCATGAGCGGCATCCCGCGAGAGATCGACGAGACGGCCTACATCGACGGCTATTCGTTCCCGCGCTTCTTCCTCACTGTCTTCATCCCGCTGATCAAGGCCGGTGTCGGCGTGGCGGCCTTCTTCTGCTTCATGTTCAGCTGGGTCGAGCTCTTGATGGCGCGCACGCTGACCAGCGTCAATGCCAAACCCATCGTCGCCACGATGACACGTACGGTCAGCGCGTCGGGCATGGACTGGGGCGTGCTCGCTGCCGCGGGAGTGCTGACGATCGTGCCGGGCGCGATCGTCATCTGGTTCGTGCGGCACTACATTGCCAAGGGCTTTGCAATGGGCCGGGTTTAGGGCCAAGAGCCCTGGGGATTTCTCGGTCAATCGACTGGAGCGCAAACATGCTTGGGTGGATGGCGTGGACCCTGCCAGTGGCAGTGTTCTTCGGCAGCATCGTGGTGATGCTGATCGGTATGACGGTGTGGGAGATCAAGTCGCCCACCACCTTGCGTCGCGGCTGGTTGCCGATGGAGACAACCCGGGGCGACCGCCTGTTCATCGGCCTCTTGAGCGCCGCATACGTGAACCTCGCGTTTCTGGCGGTCAGCAAGAAGATGGCCACCTTGTTCAGCCTGCAGAACGAGCCCTCGATCTGGATCAGCTTCGTGGTCTCGATGGGCGTGCTCGGACTGGTGATGCGTAAAGGATGAGCTCTGAGAATGCACCCGGCCCCCTTCCCAGCCGGTGTGTCAGTGTGATCAACGGGAAGTACCACACAGGAAGCAGACATGAAATTGCGCTTGAAGACCGTGGCCTTTTCGGCCGCCGCTTTGGCTTTGGGCCAGAGCGCTTGGGCGGGTGAAGCCGAAGCCAAAAAGTGGATCGACAGCGAGTTCCAGCCGTCGACTCTGTCCAAGGATCAGCAGGCGGCTGAGATGAAGTGGTTCATCGAGGCCGCGAAGAAGCTGCAGGCCAAGGGCGTGAAAGAGATCTCGGTTGTCTCCGAGACCATCACCACGCACGAGTACGAGTCCAAGACGCTCGCCAAGGCGTTTCAAGAGATCACCGGCATCAGGGTGAAGCACGACCTGATCCAAGAAGGCGACGTGGTCGAGAAACTGCAGACCTCCATGCAGTCGGGCAAGTCGATCTATGACGGCTGGATCAGCGACTCCGACCTGATCGGTACGCACTACCGATACGGCAAGATCATGAACCTGACCGACTACATGGCCGGCAAGGGCAAGGAATGGACGAACCCGGGCCTGGACCTCAAGGACTTCATCGGCACCAGCTTCACCACCGGACCTGACAAGAAGCTCTATCAGCTGCCCGACCAGCAGTTCGCCAACCTGTACTGGTTCCGCGCCGACCTGTTCGCGCGCCAAGACCTGAAGGACAAGTTCAAAGCCAAGTTCGGCTACGACCTGGGTGTGCCGCTCAACTGGTCGGCCTACGAAGACATCGCCGAGTTCTTCACCAACGACGTCAAGACCATCGACGGCAAGCCCGTCTACGGTCACATGGACTACGGCAAGAAGGACCCGTCGCTCGGCTGGCGCTTCACCGACGCGTGGCTCTCGATGGCCGGCACGGCTGACATCGGCATTCCCAACGGCAAACCGGTCGACGAATGGGGCATCCGTGCCTCCGCCGATGGCTGCACGCCGCTTGGCGCAAGTGTCTCGCGCGGTGGCGCCACGAATTCACCCGCCGCCGTCTACGCGCTCACCAAGTACGTCGACTGGATGAAGAAGTACGCGCCGCCCCAGGCCACCGGCATGACCTTCGGCGAGGCCGGACCTGTGCCTGCCCAGGGCCAGATCGCGCAGCAGATCTTCTGGTACACGGCGTTCACCGCTGACATGACCAAGCCCGGCCTTCCAGTGGTCAATGCTGACGGCACGCCCAAGTGGCGCATGGCCCCTGGCCCGAACGGCCCGTACTGGAAACAAGGCATGCAAAACGGCTACCAGGACGTGGGCGCGTGGACGTTCTTCGAAAACCACGACGCCAACAAGACCGCCGCTGCCTGGCTGTACGCGCAGTTCGTGACGGCCAAGACCACCTCGTTGAAGAAGACGATCGTGGGCCTGACGCCGATTCGGGAATCCGACATTCGCAGCCAGGCCATGACCGACCTCGCACCGAAACTCGGTGGCCTGGTCGAGTTCTACCGCAGCCCGGCACGTGTGGCCTGGACACCCACTGGCACCAACGTGCCCGACTACCCCAAGCTCGCGCAGCTCTGGTGGAAGAACGTGGCCGTCGCGGTGACGGGTGAAAAGTCCCCGCAGCAAGCCATGGACAGCCTGGCCGAAGAAATGGACGACGTGATGGCTCGTCTCGAACGTGCTGGCATGCCCCGTTGCCCGCCCAAGCTCAACCCGAAGGAAGACCCCTCCAAGTACTTGAGTGCCAAGGGTGCACCGTGGGCCAAGCTGGCCAACGAAAAGCCCAAGGGTGAAACCATCGCCTACGATGCGCTGCTCAATGCGTGGAAGGCCGGCAAGGTCCGTTGATCCTATCGGGTTGATGGTCTCTAGCCAGAAGCGAGCGGCCGACTGCCCCGGGCAGCGGCCGCTCTTCGAGTCCCCGTCGTGCACGCGACGGGGCATTAGAATCGGTCATCGTGTTCGCCATCAATCCCCGCCAGCAACGCCTGCTCGAGCGTGTCCGCCGCCACGGGTCGGTCTCGGTCGACGAACTGGCGCGCGAGCTGGGCGTCACGCCGCAGACGGTACGGCGTGACGTCGGACTGCTTTCCGACGCGGGGTTGCTGTCGCGCTTCCACGGCGGCGTCTCGCTGCCGGGCTCGACCACCGAGAACATCGGCTACCAGCAGCGTCAGCAGATCAACATCGAAGGCAAGCGTGTCATTGCGCGGGCGGTCGCCGAGCACGTGCCGGATGGCTGCTCGCTGTTCATGAATATCGGCACCACCACCGAGGAGGTGGCGCGCGCGCTGCGCCATCACCGGGACCTGCGCATTGTCACGAACAACCTCAACGTCGCGGCGATCCTGTGCGAGGGCGGCGACTTCGAGGTGCTGATCGCCGGCGGCAGCGTGCGGCCACGAGACCGCGCGATCGTCGGCGAGGCCACTGTGGACTTCATCCGGCAGTTCAAGGTCGACATCGGCCTGATCGGTATCTCGGCGATCGAGGCCGATGGCACGCTGCGCGACTTCGACTACCGCGAGGTACGGGTCGCGCAGACCATCATCGAGCAGTCGCGCGAAGTCTGGCTTGCGGCCGATCATACGAAGTTCGGCCGGCATGCGATGGTCCAGCTCGCCCACCTGTCGCAGGTCGACGTGCTGTTCACCGACGCGCCGCCGCCCGATGAGCTGCGGGCCCTGATGGCGGAATCGGAAGGCCGCATCGTG
>JBILDK010000240.1:0-4881 GCA_044352625.1 Planctomycetota bacterium | reverse complement strand
TGAGGTCCTCGCCGCTGGGCTTGTCGTGGCGCGCCGTGCCGAAGCGCGCGTCCACCGTGGACGAGGTGACCTCGACCATGCGCCCGATGAGATCCCCGGCGACCGGCTGGTCCTTCAGCGAGAACAGGGCCGCCAGGGGCATCATCGCCCAACCTGTACCGAGGAAGGCGAGGATCAGCGCCGCCCCCAGGGTGATCGAGCCCGCCACCGCCGAGGGCAGCGGGAGGAGCGGGTGCAACAACGCCACTGCCGCCAAGGATACGCTCCAGGCGAGGAAGATGAACGTGCTGACGATGATGGTCAGCGGAACCTGCCCCACGCGCAGGAAATCGAGGATGGCGAACGGGTTCTCGCCTTCATGGCCATCATGACCAGCGACATCGTGGTCGAATAGATGCAGATCAACCATACCCACGATGACCAGCAGCCAGTAGAGCACCGCCGCCAACATCAACGTGCTGAAAATGAACGTGGGATAGGCAGAAAGAATGGCGAGCAGCGTGTCCATGGTTAACGGCAACAACTATCGGCAAACCACCAGGGTGGCGCAAGGGAAACCGACCCCCCTAGACGCGGGTCTATTTCAGCCACGCACGGCGTGGCAAAACGCCGCCATCCGCGCCGCATCCTTGCAGCCGGGCGCACTTTCGATGCCGCTGGCGGCATCCACCGCCCAGGGTTGGGCAGTGGTGATGGCCGTGGCCACGGTGCCCGCATGCAGACCACCCGCGAGGATCACCGGGGCACCGAGGTCAGCACCGGCAAGCAGCGTGTGGTCCCAGGCCACGCCGGTGCCGCCAAGGCTGCCGGCCACGGCTGCGTCAAGCAGGTAGGCATCGGCAGGATAACCCTGAATGCGGCGGAGGTCCGTAGGGGTGGCGATACGGAAGGCGCGGATCACCGGGATGCGCGCGCGCAGGAAGCCTGCGACCTCGGGCGATTCCTCGCCGTGCAATTGCACGGCGGCGGCACGCAGCGCGGCGGCCTGGGCGAGAACCGATTCAGCGTCCGCATTGACGCTGAGCGCGACCACGCCGATGCCGGGTGGCACCAGGCGCGCGAGGGAGATAGCGACCAGCAGGTCGATGCGACGTGGACCGCGGGCGAGATTGAGGCCGATCAGATCCACGCCCAGGTCACAGGCCGCACGGACATCCTCAGGCCGGGTGAAACCGCAGAACTTGATCCGGGGGGTGCGTCTGCCAACGAGCGTTCCCGCCATTGGCGAGAACACCGGCTTCGCCGGCCCCTGGTCCTGCGGACCCGTCGTCGTGGTTAAGGCAGGGGCTCCGCCCCCGCTCCGCTCCGGTCCGTCGGGCCTGCGCCCCCCAGCGGCTTCGCTGCTGCTCACTTGCCCTGATAGAGCCGCGCGGCGAGGATTTCGGGCAGGCCGACGGCACGAATCTTGTTGGCCGCTGCGTCGATGTCGTATTCAAGCCGGGTGATGTTCACCATCTTGGTGTCGCTGTCGAACAAAGCGTAGCTCGCCTTGTTGTTCTCGTCGCGCGGCTGACCGACCGAGCCGGCATTGACGATGATCGCCAGATCGTCATCGATGGGAATCTCAGGGTCGAGCGTGTAGGTGATGGGATCGGTGTCGAAAAAGCCCACCGGCACATGGCTGTGGCCCAGGAAACCGAGGCGTGCGCCGAGCTTCCTCAGCGCTTCGAAGCTCTGCTGGGCGTCAAAAACGGTCTGGATGTAGTTGAAGGCTTCCGGCTGATGAAAGGTGCCGTGGGCCACTGCGCAGTGCTCATAGACCACATGCAGCGGCAAGTCGGCAAGCCACTTTTTCTGCTCGTCATTGAGTTGGTCGCGGGTCCACATCGCCGCCGCCTTGGCATAGGCGTTGAAGCAGTCGATCGAGAGCTTGCCGACCGCAGCCCAGTCATGATTGCCAGCGATGCAATCGCATTTGAGCTCGCGGATCATCTCCAGGCAGACCACGGGTTCGGCCCCGTAGCCGACCACATCACCCAGGCAAATGATCTTATCGACCTTCTGCTCCTTGATGGATTTCAGCACCACCCTGAGGGCCTCGGTGTTGCCATGAATATCGCCAAGCAGGGCGTAGCGCACGCGCGTCTCCGTCAGGGTATGTCCTGGCGCTCAAACAGCGCCCAGCCGATGCACATGCAGCCTGCACAGAACAGCGCCGTGTAAAGACCCGTCGCAGCAAGGTAACCAGGCGTCAAAAACATACCCGATAGCTGGATGTGGTCATCCACGTTGTAAACCGCCAGGGCCGGGATCAGGCCCGCCCCCATCCAACCGAATCCGGCGATCAGGTGGCCGAGGACAAAGAGCGCAAAACATACCAGGATGTTCGCCGTCAGGGCCAGGCGTAGGGCCAGCACCGCTGCCACCGCCGCAAGGACGGCCGCGTGCAGCAGGGCCAGGGCATGGCCGGCGAGCACTGGGGCCCAGCGCACCAGGGTGTCCGGGTCGGTGCCATCAGCTGAAGACAGATTGAAGGTCTCAAAACCGGTCTTCCAACCAGCGTACAACAGTGCGCAATGGGCGGCGGCGATCACCATGCCGCTCGCCACAACGGTCAGCCACACGCCCAGGGCCTTGCCCACCAGGTAGGTGCCGCGGCCCAATGGCTTGGCGAACAGGGTCAGCGCAGTGCGGCTGGCGAGTTCATCATGCACCGCCTGGCTGACCCCGACCACGGAGAGAAACAGGCCATTGATCAGACCCACCGCCACCCCGGCGGTGGCGAGCATGCGCAGCCGATCATGGGTCTCGAAATTGAACATGCCGAAGAGATAGCTGAGGGCGAGCAGGGCGATTGCCACCACCGTCATCAGCCACGTCACCGGTTGGCGGATGGCGTCGGCTACGGTCATCCGGGTCAGAGCGATCAGGGACATGGCAGTCGACCATAGGGCGATCGCCGCGCTTGCCAATCCGCCCTGTGGTCCTGGAATTCGGCTGCCCACCATACCGTTTAACCCCGAAAAACGTGGTTGGTGGTGAGTGGTTGGTGGTTGGGGACTGCATCGCAATGCGTTGTGATGCAGTCCCCAACCACTCACCACTTACCACGTTTTTCAGGATAAAATCAGACGAACCGGTTGACCTCCGGCGCTACCGGGCTCACGGTGCTTCCAGGACCAGCCTGACTCCGGCCAGGGCGTGGGCCAGGCCGCGGTCAAGGCGTTGGCGGTTCCCGGCGCGGGCGCTGATCAGGTTGTCGCGCCAGGAGCCACCGCGCAATTCGGCATCGGGGCCGGTGGTGGCGACCAACTCCCATACATTGCCCTGCATGTCCCACAGGCCGAGGGCGTTGGGTTGGCGACCTTGGGCCACCACCGTGGGGCCGATCTGAACCCGCGTTTCGCGGACCACGGCAAAGGCGCGCGCCAGGTTGGGATCACCCTCGCCCCAGGGATACGGGCCGACCGATCCGGAGCGACAGGCGTGTTCCCACTCGGTGGGCGTCGGCAAGCGCAGACTGGCGATGCCCGCGGCGGCTCGGTTCCAGTCGGCAAGCACCCGGTTGACCAGATCGCGCGACAGATTGACCGCCGGCAACCGCGGTTGATTGGCACCCCCTCCGGCCTGGTCGATCGGTTCGGTGGTGAGCCAGGGGCTGAGCATCGCTTGGTCGACATGGCCGCCGGCCACCGCCAAGCTGGTCCACTGGGCACGGGTCAGCTCGGTCACGCCAAGCCAATAGCGGGCGACCGCGTAGCCCTGCCAGGTGTCGCCGGGTTCGCGACCGGGTTCGTTGGGCATCACCCCAGCCATGCCCGAACCGGCATCGATCCGGCGGAAGGTGATCAGCCCCGGCGGCGTCAATGGATCGCCAGCGCCCGGGGTCATGGCGGGAACACTCAGCGCCGGATCGAGTCGACGCAATGCCTCCACGCCCTGGGATGGGGTCGCCTTGATCGGAACGGTGATGAACGGCATCTGATCTTCCAGGTCGTCGTCCCAGAACTTGGCCTTGCAGCCGCCTATGGCCATCAGGCAGAGACCCGCCACCACGAGCCTGGTCCACATGGTCAGAACCTTAATCCGCAATGCAGGGCCACGCCCAGGGCCATGCGGTCGAGCGCCGTCAGTGAGATGTCTTGTAGACTTTCATCTGTCCTTTGGACCTGACCGTCCCCCTCCAGGCTGGTGCTGTCGACTCCGGCCACCAGCGCCGTGCGCACGCGTTCGCCCGTCCAACTGACCTCGGCCTGGGTAGCCCAGCCCCAACCGGAGCCACGATAGGCGATTCCGGGGTGGCGCAGGTCGCTGCGCCAGGGCCAGTCGATCTCGCCCCGGGCACGGGCCAGACGCAGCCCCCCTTCGGCAGTGATCGTCAGGGCATGGGGCAGATCCCAGGCCGCGCACACGCCACCGTGCAGAGTGTACCAGTCGATCTGCTGGTGGGTGAAATTGTCGGGGATAGGGCGCCAGGTCGGACGGTATTCCTGGGCCAGACCGGTGTCGATGGATTCACGGCGGATCGCCCCGCGCAGGGTCGGGCCCAGGCGCAGCCCCTCGATGATGTCTGGGGTCCAGCCGATGCCGACCTCCATCTGCCAGACCTCGCCGGTGACATCGCTGCTCGACGCTGCGTAGTCGGCCGAACGCCCTGGGGTGGTCGCGTAGGCGTCGTCGCGGCTTTCACCGGCGACGATCGCCCCGACCGCCAGACCCAGCGAAAAACGCCAAGCTCCGGCCTGCAGTGCCGGGGCGATGCCACCCTCAATCGATTGCACATTGCTGAGTTGGCGGACCGAACCGTCCTGGTCAGGAACGTACTGGGACGAGGCCAACTGCATGCGCATGTCGGCGTTGACATAACCGACGGTCAGAGGGAGTTCGACGTCGACTGCGGCGAGGGTGAAGGTGGGGAGGAGAAGGAAAAAGAACTTTTTC
>JBILDK010000239.1:0-4909 GCA_044352625.1 Planctomycetota bacterium | reverse complement strand
CTGCCAGAAATACCGGAACATCCCGGCCATGGTCAGGGTGAAGGTCAGGAACACGGTGATTGCATAGATGGTGACGATCTCCTCGACGTGACCCCGGGTCAGCAACAGTGCGAGCAGGCTGGCGACGCCCATCAGCACCACGCCATTGCCGGTGGTGAGGCGTTCGGACAGCGCCCCGAAACGTCGCGGCACCCAGGAGTCGATGGCGAGGTTGGCAAGCGTCCGCGGTCCACCCATGAACCCCGCCTGACTCGCGGTCAGAAGCAGGAACGCCGACGAGATGAGGGTACACCACAACAGGCCGATGCCCCACCACGTGTCGCCGCCAATGCGCTCGGCAAGGCTGGCATTGATGGTCTTGCCCGGCACCGGCACGATGTTCCACAGCAGATAGCACAGGATCAGACCAGCGGCGCAGATCGATAGGCTGGTGGCGAGATAGACCATGGTGCGCCGCGCGTTGGCGACCTTGGGTTCGCGCATCAGCGGCACGCCGGTAGAGATGGCCTCGATGCCGGTGTAGGTGCCCGCCGACATGGAATAGGCCTTGAAGAACAGCAGCACCATGGCCCACAGTCCGACCGTGTTCCAGTCGTTGGCCATGCCGCTGGCCACATTCTTGGCGGTGGCACCGGCATCCGGCAGGTGCATGCCGATGCCCAGGGCGATGAGCACCGCGTGGCTGATCACGAAGAGCAGGAACACCGGGGTCAGCACCATCACCGACTCCTTCACCCCGCGGATATTGAGCGTGGTCAGGCCGATGATGGCGGTGGCGGTGAAATGCAGTTTCCAACTCTGCCACGATGGTGGGGCCAGAGCGAGAATGGCATTAGATGCCGCCGCCACCGACACCGTGATGGTCAACACATAGTCGATGAGCAGTGCGCAGCCCGACACCAGTCCGGCGCGGCGCCCAAGCATGCGCGTGGCCACCACATAGCCGCCACCCGTCGGGAAGGCCGCAATCAGCACACTGTAGGCGGCCGAGAGCAGAATCACCGTGCCGGCGATGGCCCCAGCGAGCAGGAACGCTACCCAGGCGCGGCCGTCCACCGCCTTGAAGGCCTCTTCAGGGCCATAGGCGGTCGAGGACAGGCCGTCAGCGCCCATACCCACCCAGGCGAGGAACGGGATCAACGCAAGTTGGTGAAAGATGCTGCGATCAAGCAGGTCCCGGGGCTTCCCGAAAAAGACCCGACTGACCCGCTTCATGGCGCCCGGACTGGTGGCCAGGCGGTCGCTGGTCTGTCCAGGGATGTGGTCGGGCATGGGGGCGGAAGTATCAAACCCGCGGCGAAACCGCAACTGGGGCACCATCCCCCAAACCCAGCAGCCGCCGCGGCCATCGTCCAGGAACCGTTACGTGCAGGATCCACACCCCCGCAGTGGTCAGCCCCAAGGTGATGCAACCGGCGCTCAGCGGCCACGTGGTGATGTACTCCAACACCAGACGTAGCACCGCTGTATGGGCCAGAAACACCGGGAAGGACAAGGCCGAGAGCAACGCCACGGGCGCGGCAGGAAGATTCGCCCCGACCCGCCACGCGCGCCACGCGGCGAGGAACGCCAAGCCGTAGGCCACCACCACCCAGCGTTGGAAATGATCAAACCACCCGGGATTCGGCTGCGCTCCGGGTTGCGGCCAGACCCACCAGGCGAACTCCGCAATCACCGCGACACCCGCCACCAGCGCCAGGGCCAGGGTCCAGCGACCGGGCGCCGGATCGCCCCGGCGGTCGGCATGGGCCAAGCGGATGCCGTGATAAAACCAGAACAACCAGACATGGGGCGACCAACCATCAAGGCCCGGAAAACGCAGGCCGATCGTTTCCCACAGGCGATGCGCCGGCGACGCGAAGGCCAGCAACACGATCAGGAACGTCCACCACAGCACCCGACTGTCGCGCTGCACCAGCAGCGGGAAAAGCAGGTAACAGGACAGGATCAGGGGAATGAAATACAGGTGATAGTCAGCCTGGCCGCGGGCGAGGGCCTCCAGGGTCGGCAACAGGCCCCCGCGCCAATCCTGGCACGCGAGTACCACCACAGACAGCGCCACATAAGGCAGGGCGATGCGGCCAAGGCGACCAGCCATGAACGCTGGCCAGGTTTCGCGTCTGCCCGCTAGGTGGCGGGCCGCCAAGCCGTATCCCGACAAACACACGAACAACGGCACGCAGAAGCGGGCGCCCTGGTTGATCACCACGCCCAGCCCGTCCCAGGACCACCAATCGCCACCACGGGCAATGGCCCACTCGCACCCGGCGGTGGCGTGAATGAGTACCACCACGGTCATGGCGAGAAGCCGCAGGAGGTCAGTGCTGGTGCGCTGCATAGGGGATTTTCTTATGTGACGGCCCGCGCCGTTCCGTCTCACCGTGTGGGTCCACGATCAATTTCCAGTCTCATCACGCAAGCCTATGTTAAACAAATGGTTACAGATAATGATTGCCGCCAGCTTCGGTCTATGCCTAGGGGCTATACAATACCTCATTATCCGGTTATAGGTTATGAGACCCATGCTACTCCGCCTCTTCACCCTTGCGTGGCTGCCGCGCTCCTGGCGCATAGCTTGTTGTGTCCTGCTCGGTGTCGCCGCCGGCCTGGGTGCGACGACCATCTACATTTCCCGGGCCCCCTCGTATCTCTCGGACAAGCCCGAGACCTGCGTCAACTGCCACGTGATGAATCCCAGCTATATTTCGTGGCAGCACAGCAGCCACGCACGGGTCGCAGTGTGCAATGACTGCCATGTGCCCCACGACTCGGTGGTGCGTAAGTACGCGTTCAAGGCCCAGGACGGCATGCGCCACTCGGCCATTTTTACCGCCCGCGCCGAGCCACAGGTCATTCGCCTGAGCGCCGCCGCCATTCCGGTGGTCCAGCAAAACTGCCTGCGTTGCCATAACCAGCTCACCAGCGAGGTGCATGTCACCGACCGCCTGTGCTGGGACTGCCACCGCGATGTGCCCCACGGCCGTGCGCGCAGCCTATCCGCCTCACCCGGGGTCATGGCCCCGAGCCTGCCCGGCATCACCGACGATCAGAGTACCCAGCATATTGGCGGCCGTGAGGCCAGCCCCCAGGAGCCCCAGCGATGAATCCTGATTCCCAGCAGACGACGCCCCCCCAGCCCGGCGCATGGCGCGGACCGATGTTGTTCGTGGTGGCTGGCGTGGCCACCCTGGGTCTTGGCCTGCTCGCCGCTTCCATCATGGAGCGCCGGGTTGAAACCAAGATCGCCCTGCAGCCCAAAACCATCGGCCAGCCGGTGGTGGACAGCGCCAACTGGAAGGACGCCTACCCGCGCCAGTACGGCAGCTACGCCGCGACGGAGGAGTCCACTTCGCATACCAAGTGGGGCGGCAGCTATCCTCGCGACCTGCTCGCCGAGGACCCCAACAATGTGATCCTGTTCGCGGGTTACGCCTTCGCCGTGGACTACAAACAGGGCCGCGGCCACGTCCACGCCATCACCGACCCGGTCGAGACCAAACGCACCCAGATCAAGGAACAGCCCGCCACCTGCTGGACCTGCAAGAGCCCCGACGTGCCACGCCTGATGCAGGAATTGGGCAGCCCGGCCGCGTTCTATGCCTACCAGGACAAGGAGGGCTCGAAGGGCGGCTTCAATGATCTCAAAGAGGAGGTCACCCATCCCATTGGTTGCGCCGACTGCCACGACCCGGTGACCAATGGCTTGGTCATCACCCGCCCGGCGCTGAAGGAAGGCTTTGCCGCCATGGGCAAGGACATTTCCAAGGCCAGCCATCAAGAGATGCGTTCGCTGGTCTGCGCCCAGTGCCACGTCGAGTACTACTTCCAGCCCGAGCCCAAGAACTACCTCAAGTTCCCCTGGGACAAGGGCACCAATGTCGAGGACATGGACGCCTACTACGACAGCGTCGGCTTCACCGACTGGAAGCACGCCATCAGCAAGGCGCCGATGATCAAGATGCAGCACCCGGACTATGAAGTGTTCACCAAGGGCATCCACGCCGCGAACAACGTATCCTGCGCCGACTGCCACATGCCCTACAAGACCGAGGGCGGGGCCAAGTTCAGCGACCACCACGTGCGCTCGCCGCTCTTGAACATCCAGAATTCCTGCGCGGTGTGCCACCGCTCCAGCGAGGCCGAGATCCGCACCCGGGTTGAGAACATCCAGGACAAGATAGCCGAGGGCCGCAAGCACGCCGAGGCGGCTTTGGCCAAGGCGCACTTCGATGTGGCCGCGTGCATGCAGGCCGGCGCGAGCGACGAGGAACTCAAGGCCATCCGCACCACTGTGCGCAAGGCGCAGTTGCGCTGGGACTATGTCGCCGCCAATAACGGCATGGGCTTCCACGCGCCCCAGGAATGCCAGCGCGTCCTGGCCATGGCCAACGACCTGGCGCAGGAGGCCCGCGTGTCCGCCACCCGCCTGCTCGCCACCAAAGGCCACCTGAACCCGGTGATCTACCCGGATATCAGCACCAAGGAGGCCGCCACCAAGGTGCTGAAGGCCTTCAAGGACAGCAAAGACCGCCCCGACCTGCTCGGCACTGGCAAAGCGTGGCCTGAGGCTGCGGCGGCCCCCGCCAAGTGACGCCCGTTCCTGGGAGCGCGGCCGGCCCGGCCGCTGGCTTTTCGCATGCGGCCGGGCCGGCCGCGCTCCCAGGGGGCTCCAGGTCCACGTTGTTCGGGTTATCTGGCATCCTGCTCGCGACGATCGCGGTGCAGGTCCTGCATCCGAGCCTACTCATCACGCTGCCCGCGCCCCCCTGGGGTGCGATCGTGGTGTTTCTGCCCTTGGCGCTGCTCACCCTGGGGCGCTGGCGTTGGGGCCGCTGCGCCGCGCTGGGCAGCATTCCGGTAGCCGTGTTGGCTCTGCTCGCCGTAGCGCTCACCGCTGCCCCGGCCGCCA
>JBILDK010000238.1:0-4930 GCA_044352625.1 Planctomycetota bacterium | reverse complement strand
CTCCTTGCCGTAGAACGTCTTCTCCTGCAGCGTTTTCAGGTCGCTGGTCGACAGCCCGGGAGCGCCAATCTCCTGATTGGCCTGACTTTTCGAGCCGCTCAGGAGAGCGGCGTTCCCAGGATTGCGCAGGTAGTCGAAGGCCTCGCAGAGGAAGCCGGCCGAGCCGCAGGCGCCGTCGTAGATGCGCTCGCCGATCTTCGGGTTGACTACCCGGACGATGGCGCGGATCAGCGGGCGCGGGGTGTAGTATTCACCACCGTTGCGCCCGGCGTTGCCCATGCGCTTGATTTTCTCCTCGTATAGCGCCGACAACTCGTGCTTCTCGGTCTGGGAACGGAAGCGCAGGGCGTCGATGCGCTCGATGATCTCACGCAGGTTGTAGCCGCTGCTGATCTTGTTGCGGATCTCGCCGAAGATCTCGCCGATCTTGTATTCGATGGTGTTCGGCCCGCTGGCCCGCTGTTTGAAGCCGTGCAGGTAGGGAAACAGCTTCTTGTCGACGAAGTCGCGCAGGTCATCGCCGGTCATCGCCTTGTGGTGGTCGATGGCGCCGTCCGCGGTCTTGGGTGCGGCCCAATGCTCCCAGCGGTAGGGTTGGTCGAGGATGAAGGCGTAGGTCCTGCCCTCCAACGCCGCCTCGGTCGCCTTGTCCTGTTCCAACCCGTCAAGGTACTTCAGGAACAGCAGCCACGAGGTCTGCTCGGTGTAGTCGAGTTCGGTGGTGCAGCCGGACTCCTTCCACAGCACATCGTCGATGGCGCGGAAGGCCTGGTCGAAACTGGATGCGCCGTTGCCGTTGGCGGCTTTGCCGTTGCGCGGCGCGGCGGCGGGTCGGCTGGGGGCAGCTTCGTCGGCCTCGTCCGCGACGGCAGGTGGCGCAACCGCACCGGCTCGCCGCACGCTGCCGCCCCGGCCCTGGCCCTTCACCAGCACTCCGGCCGCCACCAGGGCATCCCGAGCCGCCAGGTAGCGGTCCTCGTCCCAGCCCAGGGCTTCGCGCACGCGCTGGTTGCCCTTGGACGAGCCATCGGCGGGGATGTGTTCAAGGAGGGCATCGTGGTCGGCGGTGGTCATCAGCGGTGGGTTCTGTCGGTGCGGGGGATCCGTCGCCCATGAGGTCGGGTATGGGCGGATCCCAGGTGTGGGTGGTAGCGTCTGCATCTGCCGCGCAGGGGCAACGAGGCAGCAAGGAGTCGCTTGCCGGGAGCGTAAGAAGTCGACAGAGCGCCGGCGTGCGCCAGCGCTCTGTCAGCCGATCGGGAGATCGGCGTTCCCGGGTGACCGGTTTTGGTAGTCAGCGTGACCGATTCAGATCGTATGCGGCAGCCCGCTCTGCAGCGCCCTGGCGGCGAGACCGGGCAGGGTGAACAGTGCTGGCTGCAACGCTGGGCTCCAGGCTTTGAAGTCCTTGGGCAGGCCACTGCGCAAGGGCGCGTCTGGGCTGAGGGTGGCCGAGCACCACGCCACCGCCCACTGGCCGCCGGGGAAGCTGGGCAGGCTCATCAGGTAGGGGTGGGGATGCGGGAAGCGCGTGGCCAGGGTGCGCAGGCTGTCGCGGCAGGCATCCGCCTCGAACACCGGGCTGCCCAGGGGGGCGACGAGGATGCCGCCGGGATTGAGCCGGGCGAGCACCGCATCAGCGAAGCTGACCCCGTGGAAGGCGTCGCCAGCCGAGTTGGCGAACTCGCTGGCATCGACGATGATCACGTCAAAACGGTCGATCGAGCCCTTGAGCCAGCGATGCGCGTCATCGATCACCAGCTCGCAGCGCGGGTCCTTGAGGGCGCTGGCGCAGCCGGGGAAGAAGCGTTCGCTGATCTCGACCACCTGGAGGTCGATCTCGACCACGGTGACGCGTTCGACGATGGCATGGCGCAGGCATTCGCGGGCCACGCCGCCGTCGCCGCCGCCGATCACCAGCACGCGCTTGGGGGCGGGATGCACCGCCAGGGCGGGATGCACCAGGTGCTCGCTGTAGGTCGGCTCGTCGAGCTCGGTCAGGGCGATGGTCCCGCCCAGGCACAGGACCTTGCCGAAGGCCTGGGTGTCGAACACCGCAATGCGCTGGAACGGCGAATGGGCCGCATACAGGCAGTCCCTCGCCTTGACGCGCAGGCCCGCCTGGTCGGCGAAGAGGTCCTCGATCCAGATGCCCAGAGCTTCGGAGACGGATGGCATGGTGGGATCCTTCAGTCGATGACGACGATTTTAGCACGGGGGAAGAAGTTGAAGTCGGTGGCGGTGGCGGCGGTGTAGGCGCCCATGGTGGGTGAGACCACGAGATCGCCGCATTCCATCTCGGGCAGCATGATGTCGTTGTAGGACACGTCGATCGAGTCGCAGGTCGGGCCCGAGACCACGCTCAGGCGTTCCGGCGCGGTGACGCCTTCGAGCTTGGACAGGGGCGAGAACTGGTACTCGGCGTGATCATAGAGCTTGCCCGAGTAGCTGCCATAGAGCCCGTCGTCGAGGTAGTACCACATGCGGCCCTGGCGCTCGGCCTTGCCCATGACCGAGGCCACCAGGGTCATGGACGGCGCGGCGATGAAACGGCCCGGCTCGGCGATCAGGCGCACGCCGGGGAACAGGCGCTCCAGTTCTTTCGAGATCGGGTGGCAGTAGTAATTGATCGGCATCACCGCTTCGGTGTAGGCCGCCGGGAAGCCTCCGCCGATGTCGAGGGTGTCGAGCTTGATGCCTTCGAGGGCCGCGAGATTGAACAACTGGCGGCAGGCGTTGATCGCCTCGACGTATTTGAAGTTGTTCATCAGCTGTGAGCCGGCATGGAAGCTCAGGCCGCGCACCTTCAGGCCCATGCCGTGGGCCTGGCGCAGCAGCGCGAGGGCCTCGGCCGGCATGACCCCGAACTTCAGCGAGAGATCGCACTGCGCCTCTTTATTGCGGAAGCTCAGGCGCATGAGCAGGTTCACCCGATCCTTGTAGGGCAGGAACTTGGGCAGTTCGTAGGGATTGTCGAAGACGAAGGTGGTGCAGCCGTAGTCGAGCGCGCCGCGGATGTCCTGGTCGCGCTTGATCGGATGGGTGTGGATGCAGCGATGGGGTTCGATGCCACAGGCCTGCACCACGCCGACCTCGCCGTTGGTGGCCAGGTCGAACCAACCGCCCTCGTCCTTGATCGCCTTGACCACCGCCGGGTGGGGCAGGGGCTTGAGTGCGTAGTGCAGTTGCACGCCGGGCAGGGCTGCCTGCAATGTGCGGTACTGGTTGCGCACCGTCTCGGTGGACAGCAGCAGCAGCGGGCTGCCATGTTCGGCGACCAGGGCGCGGATGCGGGCGGGATCGACAGGAAGGGCGTGGAGCACGGGGGCTTTCGCGGGCTGGGGTGGGGACGAGGGCTTACTGATCGACCAGACGCATGTCGGCAATGCGGTTCAGGTCGATCTCATCAAGCACAGTAGGGTTGTTGTCGGTGAGGATCGGCACTTGGCCGATGCCATCGACCATGGTCTGGATGAAGGGCATCACGGTGAGCATGCTGTGGTGAGTGGCGCCGGTGTAGCACTGCAAGCCGTGGACGCCGTGCGTGCGAAGGCGGGCATCGATCTCGGTCGCGCTGAGAGCGCCGACATCCACCGTGTCTGAACTCACCGTCACCGACCACAGGACTGCGTACATGTGGACGTAGAGATAGAAGGTGCGCTGGAAGCGGAAGGCACTTTTCAGGGTGGCCAGGCATTGCTGGAACGTCTGGGGCCGACTGATGGGCGATTCGGTGTGCATCACGAAAATGCCACGGTCGTCGTGGAAGGTACGCTTCACCGCCTGGAAGAACTCGCGGGTGTAGAGCATGACCGACGGTCCGAAGGGATCAGTCATGTCCATGAGCACCGCGTCGAAACGCTCGCTGGTGCCCTCGACAAAGCGCCGGCCGTCACCGATTTCGATGCGCAGGCGCGGGTCGGCGAAGGCCCCGCCGTTGACCTCCGGCAGGTGCTTGGCGCAAAAATCCACCACGCCGCCATCAAGTTCCGCCAGGACCGCCTTGCGCACCGTGTTGTGGCGCATGACCTGGCGCAGGATGCCGCCATCGCCGCCGCCGATCACGAGCACGTCGCGGGCCTGGGGATGGCAGGTCAGCGCCGGATGGACCATGGGCTCGTGATAGAGGAACTCGTTGCGCGCGGTGACCTGGGTCACGCCGTCCAGGAGTAGCGAATTGCCGAACTCGCGACTCTCGATGATTTCAAGCTGCTGAAAGGATGTCTTGCCGGTGTGCAGCGTCCGGCCGGCGGTATAGAAATAGCCGAAATGCGGATTCAACCGCTCCAGGATGTGACGTCGGGACATGCGACCTCCGGTTGGGAAGACCGGGTGATGAGGCACGGATGGCGGCTCTGCGTCCGGCGGCCGGAACCGCCGGACGCAACCGGCATCACTTGGGGATCAGGCTGTTGAGCGCGTCGGCGCCCTTCTTCTTGGCGTCGTCCTTGTTCGTGGGGACGGTGGCGGGCGCGGCTGGGGCGGCGGGAGCTGCGGCAGGCGTGGTCGCCGGGGCGGCTGGGGCTGCGGGCGCAGTCGGAACCGCCGGGGCGGTCAGGCCCGACACGGCGGCCTTGGCCTGGTCGGTGGCGCTGGCAGCGGCGGCCTTGGTGGTGTCGACCACCTGGGTGCCGGTGGTCTTGGCCGTGTCGACCACGGTGGCCGCGGTCTGCTTGGTGGTGTCGACCACCTGGGTGGCGGTGGCCTTGGCGGTGTCGACGGCCTGGGTGGCAGTGGCCTTGGCGCTGTCGGTCGCGGCCTTGGCGCTGTCGGTGACCTGCTTGGTGGCGTCGGCAGCGACCTGCTTGGCCTGGTCTGCGGCCGAGGGGGCCGGGGCGGCAGTCGGGGCGGCGGCGGCGGGCTTGACCGGTTCGGCCTGAGGCGCGGGCGGGGTGACCGGCTGGGCCGGAGCTTCATCACCGCAGCCGGT
>JBILDK010000237.1:0-4936 GCA_044352625.1 Planctomycetota bacterium | reverse complement strand
GGGCGCAGGCCGTTGCGATCGAGGGCGGCGCAGATGCGTTCGCCGTCGCAGGTCACCAGGTTCGCGGGGCCGTCCCACGGCTCCATCATGGTGGCGTGATACTCGTAGAAGCCTTTGAGGTGGCGCGGCAGGTTGGCCTTGGTCGACCACGCCGAGGGCACCATCATGGCCAGGGCGTGAGGCAGCGAGCGGCCCGAACGCACCAGGAATTCAAGCGCGTTGTCGAAGCACGCGGTGTCGGAGCCGCCCTCGATGATCACCGGCTTGAGGTCGGCCACCGCCGCGCCCAGGTCCTTGTGGGCGAGCAGCGCCTCGCGCGCGCGCATGCGGTTCACATTGCCGCGCAGGGTGTTGATCTCGCCGTTGTGGGCGGTCATGCGGAACGGGTGCGCCAGGTCCCAGGTGGGGAAAGTGTTGGTCGAGTAGCGCTGATGGACCAGGGCGAGCGCTGAGACGCAACGTTCATCGGCGAGATCGGGGAAGTAGTCGCCCAGGGTCGCGGCCAGGAACATGCCCTTGTACACGATCGACTTGGATGACAGCGAGCAGATGTAGAAGGCGTGGGAGCCGGCCAGCTGATGGCCGCGCACGGTGTTTTCCGCGCGCTTGCGTGCGAGCAGGAGCAGCAGCTCGAAGCGCCGCGCCGCCGCCGGGG
This sequence comes from Planctomycetota bacterium, assembly GCA_044352625.1. Classification (GTDB taxonomy): domain Bacteria; phylum Planctomycetota; class UBA11346; order UBA11346; family UBA11346; genus JAKLKR01. The sequence continues at coordinate 4,281 of JBILDK010000237.1, read as the reverse complement.
TGCCGTCGTGGCCGACGAAGAGCTGTTGGATCAACGGCTCGTTGCCGGCGGCAACCCGGCCCAGCGTGCGGTTGTCGGTGGGCACATCGCGCCAGCCGAGCAGCTTCAGGCCGTGGTGCTCCACCGCCTGCTCGACGGCGTGGCGGCAGGCGGCCCGCGCCGAGTCGTCGCGCGGCATGAATACCAGGCCGGTGCCGTACGCACCGCTCATCGGCAGGGCGAAGCCGCACACCGCACGGTACAGCGCATCGGGCACCTGGATGAGGATGCCTGCCCCGTCGCCATCGCGCGGATCGGCGCCGACCGCGCCGCGGTGGTGCAGGTTGCACAGGATGCGGATGCCGCGCGCCACCGTGGCATGGGTCTTGATGCCCTTGATCGAGGCGAGGAAGCCGACGCCGCAGGCATCGTGCTCCTGGGACGGATCATAGAGGCCCTGCGCCAGGGGCAGGCCGTTGGGAGCAGTGGGGGTCGCGGTGTTCATGGCGTTCTCGATGGGCAGGATTCAGCGCGCGCGCAGGAGCGCCTGATGGCGAAAAGTGGCGAAAGGAATGAGCTGGGCGTAGGGCACCGGGCCGACCATGGGCTTGCCGTCCTCGGCGCGCGCGGTCAGCCCGCGCTCCCACAATCCGGCGACGGGGTTGAGGCCCGTGGCCAGCACCAGGCCGACGCGGCCCTCGTGCACCGGCACATTGAGCACCGGCTGGCCCGGTCGGCCCACCAGCATGACGCCGGGGAAACCGGTGTCCTCAAGGGTGCGTGCGACCTCGCGCAGGGCTGCGGCGGCGCCCATCGGCGCCTCGCGGAACGAGGCGGTGATCAGACCCGAGCCGAGCGCCGCGGCGCGGCCGACGCTGGTGAAGCCGCCGCGGATGAAGACCTCGTTGGGCGAGACCGAGGTGCCCTCGTAGCGGATCATCTCCAGGACATGCTGTGGCCGCCAGCCCTCAACGCGCAGCAGCCCGCCGAACAACGGATGGGTGGGCACGCCGTGGCGCAACAGCAGGCCAGCGATGGTCAGCGAGCACATCGTCCCCAATCCGATGCACCCGGCGGGCACCCGGCGGCCGAGGATCTCGTCGCCCGGCGCGGCGAGCAGCACCCGCGAGCCCACCGCGAGCTTGGCACGGAACACCGCCTCCAGATCATCGCACAGCGCCGGCAGGTGCGCGCGCGGGATGACATAGAGGTTGATCGACACCAGGCCCTCGCCCTTGAGCGGATCGAACGTCACCTGGCAGGTGGTCTCCTCCATCGAGTAGATGATCGCACCCAGGCGGCGGTTGATGGTCAGCTCGCGGGCGATCTCGGCGCCGGGCTCGGTGAGGCGGTAGCCGCGCCGGCCGTGGCGTTCGATCAGGCCCGCCTCGGCCAGCTCTGACAGATAGAGGCGCAGGGTGCGTTCCGCCAGGTCGATGCCCTGGGCGCTGAGCGCATCCAGCAGGTCGCGGGTGGTGGCCAGCTCGCGCCACGGCTGATCGCGCAGCGCCACCAGGATCGGCCGCCAGCGCTCGCCGTGCTGCTTGAGCTGCTCGGCGAGTTCCTCCGCCGGCAACGGTGGATGCCGCGTGACGAGGTCGGCCTCGTCCGCATCACCGCCTGGGGCGATCGGCATCTTTTCCGTAAGCGGGGGCATGAGAGGGCGGTTTAGCGGCAGGGCATTGCCGCTGCGGAGAGGTTTATTAGAGGCCATCAGCCCCCTGGCAATCACAAACTTTGATGGGCTTTACAGCACTAAACCAAGGCCAGTCCCCGCGTCAGCGCCTTCGGCAATCGTTGCCGAAGGTGCTTGCCGGTCTATGCCGATCCTCGTGAGACGGAACCGATCGACAGTCGACCACCGTTCAGGCCGTCGGACGCACCACATGGTTCAATGGCGCCACAAGAAGGGAAAGCAGGAAAGAGGGTGACCTGGAGGGGGCCACGTCATCCCCATGACCCTGCTGCGTCATCCCGTGGTGATGCACGGGTACCTTCAGCGACCGATCACCTGGCGTTTGCGGCGTGTCCCCACCACTCAGTGAGGACATTGCGGTCATTGCAAGAATTCTGGGGAAGGATCAGGCCGAGTCTCCTGACCGTGGGACCACCCCGGCCAGGAGTCGGCGGTAGGCGCCAGGACTGAGGCCGGTGACCCGGCGGAAGGCCCTGGCGAAATGCGGGGCATGACCATAGCCGAGGCGGGCGGCCACGCCCTTGATCGGCAGGTCACTGGTCGCAAGCAGGAGCTGGGCCTGGCGGATGCGGCGGCGTTCGATCCACGCCGCCGGCCGCACGCCCAGCGCGGCGGCAAAGCGGTCGCTGAACCAGGTCGGCGCCAGCCCCGCAGCGTGCGCGCAAGCGGCCACCGAGGGTGGATGGTCGAGGCGGCGCTCGATCAGAGCCAGGACCCCGGCAAGGCGCTCGTCGAGCGCGGGACGCTCCTCAGCCTGTGCGAGGAAGGGCGCCAGCAACTGGCGGAGCAGCCCGTCGCTCGCCAGCCAGCGGACCGGATCGGCGGCGGCGGTCGATGGGCCGCCGTCGTCGGCGAAGAGGCGCCCGTCGCGTTGGAAGGGATCGAAGAAGCGCATGAAGCGATCACGGTTGAGACCCTCCAGCCGTGTGAAGGCGGCGGTCATCGCCGGCCCGTCGACCGCAGCCGGCTCGAGCACCCATGGGCAGCGCAGGGCAGGGAAAAGATCGACCCCCTCACCCGCCTCGCCGGTGAAGCACAGGTGATGCAGGTCCATAGCCTGCGGGCAGCGGTAGTCGCATGGCAGGTGTGCCGGGATGAGCGCCATCGCTCCCGCGAGCAGCTGGTGCCGGCGGCCTTCGAGATGGATGAAGGCCTCGCCGCCTGCCACCAGGTACAATCGAGCGAAGGGGCTGGCCACGCCCTGGAAGTTCCACCACGAACCGATCGAGGTGCGTTCGGCGGAGAGCAGGCGAAGGCGCAGGAAGGGCAGCCAGGAGGGCATGTGCCAGTGATATGTATCTGCCGCCGCTGGCCAGTACCTGGATCGGTCGTGGGCGCTCGGGGGGGTCCGCGCTAGACTGCCGCCATGACCCCCAAGCAACGTTTCCATGCCACTCTTGACCGCAAGCCGGTCGATCGGCCGGCCACCTGGCTCGGACTGCCGGTGCCCGAGGCGGTACCGGCGCTGTGCCGACACTTCGCCGCGAGCGACCTCGACGACCTGCGCCGCAAGCTTGATGACGACGTCTGGCCGGTCGATATTCCTTTCGACAAGCCCCCCTTCAATCACCTCGCCTGTGCGTTCGACTTCGCCCATTCGTCGACTGAGGGCACCTACACCGAGCGCACCCTGACTTCGCCCGGGGTTTTCGCCGGCACCTCCGATCCAGCCCTGGTCGAGCAATTTCCCTGGCCGGATCCGAAGCAGCACCTCGACCCGGCGCGGATCCGTGCCGCTTTTGCGGCCGTGCCGCGAGACCGGGCGGTGATGGGGGTGCTGTGGTCGGCGCACTTCCAGGACGCCTGCGCCGCCTTCGGGATGGAGGACGCCCTGATGGCGATGTGTGAGCGGCCAGCGATGTTTGACGCGGTCATCGCCCGGATCATCCGCTTCTATCTGGAAGCCAACGCCATCATCTACGATGCGGCGGGCGATCTGATGGACGCGGTGTTGATCGGCAATGATTTCGGCAGCCAGAACTGCCTGATGGTATCGCGGAAACACCTGCTGCGTTTCGTATTTCCTGGAACCAGCCAGTTGATTGGCCAAGCCAAAGCGCGCGGACTGCGGGTGATCCATCACAGCTGCGGTGCGGTGGCACCGGTGATCGGTGATCTGGTCGCTCTCGGTGCCGACGCCATCCACCCCATCCAAGCCAAGGCCAAGGGCATGGAGGCCGAGACCCTGGCCAGCGCATTCGCCGGTAAAGCCAGCTTCTGCGGTGGACTGGATGCCCAGTTTCTGCTCGTTCAGGGATCCGCCGAAGCGGTGACCGCGCGTACTCGCGAATTGATTCGCCTCTTCCCGACCGGCCTGGTGATCTCACCCAGTCACGAGGCCATCCTGCAAGACGTCCCGCCCGCCAACCTCGCAGCGATGTACGCGGCGATTCATGGTTGACCAACGCGCGCCGGAGAAAAATTCGAGCAGCGAGGGATCATCCTAAAAAACGTAATGGACTCGGCCAAGGGGCATGCATCAGAGCCTGAGCAAAAACCCCTTCGGTCGGATACGTCGGATCTCGTCGGCGCCCGCGGCGTCAGACTCCACTCACGATACCTCCAGTATCGCTTCGTTTCGTCTTCCTTGCGGTCACTCGACGATC
>JBILDK010000236.1:0-4942 GCA_044352625.1 Planctomycetota bacterium | reverse complement strand
GTCGGCGAGGGCAGACGGTTGGTAGGATCCATGTGAGGGATCCTAGACAGCCCAGGACCTGAAGTCCTTGATTCAGGTCAAATCATGTCGGATATGCATGGGTCAGCCGGTTTAGCATGCTTTATTTGAAGCGCGCTGAGCACACAGATGCGGAACGTGACCGATAAGAACCAGAGAGCACCCATCATCGCGGTAGTCCCCCGACCCCCGTGGACCCGGCGCATTCCGGGCCTGATTGCCGTGCTCGACCTCATCACCTGATCGGCGTGGATGGTTTCTGACATGAGGACGCCGACATCACACCGTCCCCCACCCGGTCGACTTGATCCCCTCGACCCACCCGGATCATGCCGACATGCTCCCGGTCCTGCACATCGCCCGGGCCCTCGCTCAACGCATTCTTCCCGAACGACGTCCAGGCTTGTCCGCCTACTTTCGTGACCAGGTGGCCGAACGCGTTGCCATGGCGCACCGTCAACTTGCCTACCACACCAAAACCACCCGACTGCTGGACGTTGGCTGCGGACGGGACCTGCACGCGTCCCTGGTGGCCGCAGTGTGCCATCGCAAGCGCGTGATCGGATATGATGTCGCCCCTCATCTTGACCTGCAGGTGGTGGATTTCACCCTCAGACACCTCGGACATCCGGGCGGTGTCGCCAATCTGGATGACCTCCGCGCCCTCGGCATCGACTATGTCGTCGCGCCAACCATCCCCGAATACCTCGCCTTTGACGGAGTCATGTCCACTGCCGTCATCGAACATCTCCCACCACCTGTTATCGACCGGCATCTGACCTTGTTCAACCGTCATCTGCCAGCCGGCAGCGTGATAAGCGCCGTGATCGACTACCGCGACCACTGGTCGTATATTTCACAGCTGCCACCGACCGCTTTCTATGGCCACGATACACTGACGTGGTGGCTGCTCAACTCATCACGCATGTATCAAAACCGACTTCGACATGGCCAGGTTCGGTCCCGATTCGACGGCGCAGGCTTCGCGCTGGTGGATGAACAGCTGACTACGATGCCAGTGCATCTCGAGCGGTCCCGCCTCGCCCCCTGCTTCCGCGCCTGCAGCGATGCTGATCTCGGCATCGGCGGCGCGCTTGTGGCGTGGCGGAAGCCATGAATGCCAACGATCGACCGTTGCGCATCGCCCTGGTTACCCCGGAATATCCCGGCTGCGGACCCGCGTTCGGGATTGGGCGGTACTTGACGGACCTGGCGCACGGCCTTGCGCACCGCGGACACCATGTACTGGTGGTAGCTGCCACAGATACGGGCTGCTTCCTGATCACTCCAGGAACGACGCCACAGGTCGTCGCCCCTGCCATTCCACACCTGCTGCTCCGGCCACTGCTCGCCCGGCGCTTCCTTGACCAGAGACTGACGGCGTTTGCTCCCGATGTGATCGAATTCCCCAATTGGGGCGGTCTCGGGGCGCTTCTTTCCACCCGCCGTCCGCGCGTGGTGCGGTTGGTGACCTCGGCGGCGGACCCCTCACACGGTGCCTGGAGCATGCGCACCCCGATCCGACTAGCGTGCGAGTTGGCGACGGTGATACGAGCCAACATGGTAGTGGCCGACAGTCACGCGATGGCGGACTGCGGGGAACGGCTTTACGGGCGCCGCGCCGATGCGGTCACCTACCTTGGGCACCCTGGTCCGCGCCGGCCGCCACCCGTCGCCGCTCCACCACGGGTGCTGTTCGTGGGCCGGTTGGAATCGCGTAAGGGAATCGACGTCCTGATTGCTGCATGGCCCCAGGTCCGGGCCCTTTTCCCTGAAGCCGAACTCCACATCGTCGGCAAGCCGCACCCCGATTGGTCGTCTCAGGCGGCCCACCTGCCCGGAACCATGGTGCACGGCAGGCTGGAGGACCACGACGTGGCCAGCATACGTGCCACGTGTCGCGTTCAGGTGATCCCGTCGCGGTTTGAAAGCTTCGGACTGGTCGCCCTGGAAGCCTGGGCCGACGGCCTTGCCGTCGTGGCCTCGCGCACCGGCGGCTTGGCCGAGGTGGTCAGCGATGCTGGGATTTTGGTCGAACCAGGAGATCCCACGGCTTTGGCGAGCGCGCTCTGCGCGGCCCTCGCCCCGCAGCGTGCGCGAGACCTCGCGCACCGCGGCCAGCAGCGATTGCTGGAAGCTTTCGCCGCGGATCGCTGGCTCATCCACACCATCGCGCAGTACCGTCGAGTAATGGCCTGCCATGACCCCTGATCATTCACCTTGTCTTGATTGATGTCGATCATCGTATTCATTACACAATAATTTGGCGTCGCATGACATCTCGCAGGGTTTGTGGATGCGCCTCGCAAGCGCGGTCGATGTGCTCACCCTCGTGCCAAGCAATGTAACTTAAAGCAACATTTGCGGGGGTTAGCCTCTTGGTATAGCACCATCATGGACACCCAGCCCGTTTTAACAACTCACCTACCAGCATTGGTTTGGCTGCTTGCATGCTCAGCCTTGGTCTTTTTTATGCAGGCCGGATTTGCTGGCGTTGAGTCAGGTACGGTGCGGGCAAAAAACTCGATCAACGTTGCGCTTAAGAACGTTATTGACTTATGCTGTAGTTTCGCCGGTTTTTTTGTCGTGGGCTTCAGCCTCATGTTTGGCGCAAGTTTAGTGGGACTGATAGGCTCCCCCGATCTGTTTTTGCATGGCGTGGCGCCCTTCAACCCGGCAGGCAGTGATGTGTACACCGTCTTTCCTATCGCCATGTTTCTCTTTCAGGCCACGTTTTGCTCAACTGCAGCAACAATCGTTTCGGGTGGCGTCGCAGAGCGCTGTCGTTTCATGGCGTATGTGTTGGTTTCAATTGGAATCGGGGTTTTTATTTACCCGATTTATGGCCATTGGGTATGGGGCGGGGGGTGGCTTGCACGGATCGGATTTCATGACTTTGCAGGTGGCTCCGTGGTGCATGTGCTTGGGGCGGGAATCACCTTGGTCGGAATCAAGGTGCTGGGAAACCGAATCGGCCGATATGACGACCAAGGCAAACCACGTCCGATTGCCCCTTCCAGCATGCCCATGGTCGCAATCGGGGTGATGATTCTCGCCTTTGGCTGGATCGGCTTTAACGGTGGCTCAGCCCCACTTGGGTCAGACACACCTACGATAATTGTGGCCACCCTGTTGGCGGCATGTTTTGGCGCCCTGGCGGTCATGTTGACAGGCTGGGCGCTGAACGGGGTTCCCCAGGCGGATGTCATCCTGAATGGCGTCCTGGGTGGCTTGGTGGCAATAACCCCGTGCGCCAATGTGGTTTCACTGCCGGCCTCGGCAGCGGTCGGTGTCGCCGGTGGACTCGCGGTGCTCATTGGCACCCGATTAATGGATCATTGGCGTCTTGATGATGCGGTTGGCGCGGTTCCAGTTCACGGATGCGCAGGCATTGTTGGTCTGTTGTGCACCGCATTATTCGCTGATCCACATTGGCTGTCCGAGGTCAAGCAGATGGATCGGTGGACATTCCTTGGCATTCAGGTGGTGGGTGTGATGTCCTGCCTAGCCTGGTCACTCGCAGCCGGGTATGTGTTATGGATGTTGGTAGGACGCATGACGCACCTGCGAATCGGACGCGATGAAGAACTGGTGGGCATGAATTATAGCGAGCATAAGGTGGCTGATCCGATGCGCGAACTCAGTTTAACCCTCGTTGCCGCGGCGCGGGGCGACGTGCGGCACATGGACTTTGACAATGTTCGCGATGGCGAACTTATTCCATTGGCTAGATCAGTCCGTGAAATGGTTCAGCATGCCGCCTCCCAACGTGATCGGACTCGCAATTGGGCACGTCTGTTGGCAGATGTTCGCTCCGTCATCAGCGAATCACATGTGAGCGGTCATGGCTCTGCCATGACCGCGATCCAGGACATCGAGGAAACTCGGCGGAGTTTAGCTGCCGTGCTTGGTATTCTCAAAGACCACAGCGCAGATCATGCGAGCGTGGGATTGGTGGCAGAGGTCGTCCGTGGACTTGACCACCGGCTGGCCGAAGCGCAAAAAAATCTACCGCACGTAGCAGGCAGCCTTGAACGGGTAAAGGAATCTGCTAGCCGGCTAGAGCGAATGGCGGGAGAAATGACCAGCGGAGCAGCGACATGAGTCGTAGCGTTGCCGTCGGGCAGACCATTGGCCCTGCGATACTTACAAAATTTATTGGCGAGGGTGCCGTTGGCGTGGTGTATCTTGCAACCCATCGCACGCTCGGGATCGACGTCGCCGTGAAGATCCTGAAAGATGAGTCGAATCATCAAACCGCGGTATGGCGCGATCGTTTTCATCGCGAGGCCCAGATCACTGCGCGACTCAATCACCCTGGCATTGTAAGGGTTTTGGATTTTGGCGAGGATCATGGTCGCGGCTATATGGTCATGGAATACGTGGATGGACTATCGCTGGAGAAATGGCTGCTTCGCCAGCGGGGCGCCATTCCGGAAGTGACTGGCTTACGCATTCTATTGGCCACGGCATTTGCCTTGAGCGCGGCCCATGCCGAGGGCATCACCCATCGCGATCTGAAACCAAGCAATTTACTGCTGACTAAAAAGGGACAGTTGAAACTGGCCGACCTTGGTCTCGCTCGCGAGATGGGATCAGCGCATCTCACTCGGGATCGCGTTGCGGTGGGCACACCTGCCTACATGGCCCCTGAATCACTTACCCCCGGATCTACACCAGATTTTCGGGTGGATTTATATGCATTGGGTGTGATGGGTTATGTATTAGCCTTCGGCAAGCTGCCGTACAATGGAGATGTCACACAGGTCCTGGCAGGCCATCTGCGTGGCAATGCCGACTTCATGTGTCCGACGACGTGGTCTGGTCCAGCAGTGCAACTCGTGCGACGGCTGCTGTCGGTTGATCCCGCTAAACGCCCGCCTCATGCGCTTAGCGTGGTAACGACGGTACGTGGGTTCCTGGC
>JBILDK010000235.1:0-4946 GCA_044352625.1 Planctomycetota bacterium | reverse complement strand
TCCAGGCAAAACTCGCCAGGTTGGCCTGAGTTTGCCCCAGTGGTCGGGTGAGCGAGAGCGTGGCGGCAAATGGCGCCGTGCCGAGCGGGCCGCCAGGGCGCACGGCGCATTCGCCGTCGGTCGGACCAAAAGACCAGCCACCGATGCGCACGCGCGCCTGCCGGAAGCGCAGCCAGCAATCACGCAGGGATTCGAGCATCGGCTTGTCGAGGTCGAGGGCGATGCGCAGTTCGCTGGCCAGGCCACCGGAGGCTTCGACCGCGGTGCCGAGCCAGGGCTGGACCAACGACATCGGCAGCTCGCGGCCTTCAATACGCAATGGCGCCCCCGGCTGCCAGGCGAAGGCCAGCCGCGCCTTGCCCTTGGCACTGTCTTTGCCGGAAAAGGTCAACGCCACCGATTCGCGGCCCTGGCCAACAGCCACTTCGGCGTTCACCGCAGGCAGGACGCCAAGCAGGGCATCGACCGGAACCTCCGCCGGGATCGGGGCCTGGGTGCCCGGACGCCACGGCCCTGGCAATGTGATCGACAGCGCATCCGCCCCGAGGTCCACCGCCAAAGTTCCATCGCTGCACGACCCGAGGGCCGGATCCGTCAGCTCGATATTGCTGAAAACCATGCGTCGGGGATCCGCGGTCATGTTCGCACTGAGGCGGCCCGCAGGCCACCGCGTGGCGATCAGGGCCGACCAGACCGGAGGGCTTTCCCCACCGGTATGGCGGTCCACGAGATCGCAGCGCACGCTGGAACCGGTCGCATCGATGCGTGGCGGGATCCATTCCTTGAGTCCAGCCGGCACCGGTAGCAAGATCCCGATGGACTCGGCGGCGGCGACGAAATCGAGCGTATTGACCAGCGCGACCGTGGTGATGTCCACGCTCATCCGTTTGGCTCCCGCCACCAGCGGATCGGTGTGGACCCGGGCTCGCACCGGCTCGTCCACCAACAGGCCATGGCAGTCAAGATCATAGATCCCACCGGTGATCGGTCCGTCCACCGTCACTGCCCGCGCCACCACCGGCGTGCCCACGATTTCGCACCCGCCGTCCAAACAGGTCAACCGCCATGCCGTCGGCGGATCAGATGGTGGCGTGTGCGAGATGGCCTCGATGATTCCGTCGAGCAGACGATAGTTGGCGGCATCGAGATGCCCGTCGATACCGATGGCGGTAATCGATTCGAGCCCATCGCCGAACAAATCGAGCTGCACATCGATGCGCGGCACACGCACCAGCGGCGGGCCAGGGTTGGCGGGATCGCTGATGACCACGTCGCGCAGCACGAGGTGCTGGAAGCCGCCCAGTGACAGTCTCCCAAGGGTCAACTGGCCGGGCAGAAAGGAGGCATACTCGGCCTCGATGCGCCGCGCCAGCCGGCCTGAGGCCACATACCACCAGCTGGTTCCCGCCACCACCGCCAGCCCCAGCCCCAGGCCCAGCGTCCAAAGCAGGATCCGTCGCCAGGTTGACGTCTGGCTGAGGCTGCGCGTGACGCGTGCGTTAAGCGGGGCGGAGGCCATGGGCACGGCCATGTTCTGCCCGCGGCGAGGCGGGGAAGCGCCCGCCGCCTGGGCCAGTTGCCCTGTGGGCTGGTGCCGGATCATGCCGCCATGAATCTCTCCGACCTCACCCCGATCGCGATCCTGGTGCGCCTGGGCGCGGTGCTGACCGCCTATCTCGTGGCTCGTTTTGCCGCCGACCACATCATTCTCGCCGCCGGACGCAGCCTGGGCCACGATCCCGACCGGATCCGCGGCATGCGCGCGGTGGTGCACCGACTGTTGCTGGCAGGGGCGACGGTCACAGGTCTGCTGGTGCTGGGCGTGGACCTCTCGCTGCTGCCCGTCTACCTGGGCAGCTTCGCCGCGGTGGTCGGTGTGGCCCTGTTCGCGCACTGGAGCCTGCTCTCGAACCTCACCGCCGGGGTGATTCTGTTCATGTCCCGGGACTTTGCCATCGGCTCGCTCATCCGCATCATGGCTGGCGACAGCAACATTGAAGGCCGCATCATCGAATTCCGCGTATTCAGCATGGTCCTGCGCCGCGATGACGGTTTCCGCGTGGTGGTACCCAACACGCTGATCCTGCAACATCCCTGCGCATGCTTGGAACACACCAATATTTCCCGCGCACTGGCGCCACCTCCCGGGTAAGCGCCGGTCAGCAGCTGGGCCGTTCACCATAAACGCAGCCGTCCGGAAGTCCGGTGGTCCGGTGGTCGAAGACTGATGCAGCCCTGTGTCGGTTCACCTCCGAGGTGACCAAGCGAAAGATTGCGAAGAACTCTGACTTCCGGACTTCCGGACTGCGTTTTTCAAGTTCAAGGCACCAGGGCCGTGCTCACCACGAAGGCCGTCCGCCCATCCGGCAGACGTACCGCGCTGCGTCCGTCCCACGGTAACGCTCCGGTTCGTTCCAGCAGCGTACCCGCCGCCAACTCCGTTACCGTGGCTCCGCTCGCATCCACCGCTGTCGCGGGGTCCACCACCGTGGTCCAGGCGCGACGACGATCGAGGTGACTGGCGGCTAGGCCCGGGGCCGCCAGTACCGTCGCCAGCACCCCCAGCGTCGCCCACGCCGCGCGCCCGCGTCGCGCCAGCGCCGCCCAGCCCAACGCCAGTCCACCCAGGCCCGCCAAGGCCACACCCCACCAGCCGTCACCGGGCAGCGCGATGGGGCCCAGGCGTTCGTGCAGCGTGGTCGGGAACGGAGTCCCCAGCGCCCGCAGCGCCTGGGGCGTGGTGACCAAGGTCGGATCAGCGCGCTGCGCACGCAGGAGCGCCGCCACCGCCGGTCCAGTTGCCCCGGCGGCGGCGTGGGCCAGACCTGCGTCATGCCATCCTGCCGCGGTGGTCGCGGCCGCCTCCAGCGCCACGGCGGATTCGGCGGGGCGGCCTTGGCTCCAGGAGAGGTAGGAATCGGCGGCGGGGACGGAGGCATGCAGCGCAACGAGCAGCCCCAGGACAGGACCGAAGCTGGGAAGTCTGGAAGTCCGGATGGCTGTGACCAGGCTCATGCCACCACCTCCAACGTGTGCCGCCACGCCGTGGTATCGGGCAATGCCTGACCGCCGAAGCGGTGGGCCTCCAGCGCGGTTTCAAGTGCCGTGGCAGCGGCGAGGTGTTCGCTGCTGGTCAGCGCCGGGCGCAGCGCGGCCAGTGCCGCGGCGATCTGCGGCACCTCGCCACGGCGCAACGCCAACGCCAGGGCCTGACCGCGATGCCGCGCCCGCGGAGTCCGTCGACACCACGCTCCCAGCCCTATGCCAAGCAGCGCACCAAGCCCGGCCGCGCCCACCGCCCATACCGGTGGCGGGGCGTCTGCGCGGGGCTGGCGCAGCGGATCCGGCAGGGAGGGACCGCTGATGGCCGGGGTCATGGTCGCGGTGGGAGCGGTCGCCTGTCCCACCAGGCCCAGATCCCGGGCGCGGCCTGGGCGCACGGTCAGGGTCAGCGCGGGGGCCTCGGCCCGGCGATAGGCTTGGGCCACGGGATCGAACCACGGCACCGCCACCGCTGGAATGGATATGACCCCCGGCGCGGCAGGCACCACATCCCAACGGAACGTGCGCGAACCGGCTGTCTCGGGGGCCACGTCTTCAACCGGATAAATCGCCACCCCGGCGGGCAGGGTCAGTGCCGGACGGCGCACCAAGTCCGCTTGACGCGTGCGCACGGTGACCGCGAAGCGCGCACCCTCGCCCGCTGCGATGGCGCTGCGCTCAAGCGTGCTGGTGACGGTGGTCTCGCCCACCAGGCCGGTGAAATCCGCAGGCCGGCCCGCGCTGGGCAGCTCTGTCACGGTGATCGCCGCCGCCGCCACCCCGGTGCGGTGGGTGGCCACGCGCTGGTTGAAAAATCCATCGCCGACCTGGACCTGGATCTCTTGCTGACCCGACACGCGATAGGTACCAGGAGCGGCGAAGGTGATCGGCCAAGTGATGGTGACCTTGGCCCATTCCTGGCCCTGGGCATCGCTGGCCTTGCCCTGCACGATGGTCCGCTCACCCAGGCTCAGAGCCTCGGCTGGTGGATTGATGCCCAGGGTCTGCACCGAGCCGCGGCGCAGCCAGATGTCATAGACCAGACTGGCCGCTTCCCCGGGCACGATGCGCTCGGGCACAAAGCGCGCCTTGGCAACGACCTCGCCGGTCAGGTGTGCATCACCGGGGGCGGCGCGGCCACTGGTGGGGGGCACGGTCAGGGTCGAGCCATCGCGCAGGGTCGTGGTGAACGCCGGGATGGTAAAAGGCCCTTCGGCTGCAACGCGAATGGCGATGGGAATGGCCCGAGTCGAGGACTGCACGCCGTTGACGATCCGCGTCTCGTTGCGCCCACCCGCCAGGACCTGGAGTTCAACCCCCGGCACCGTCGGCAGCACGACCGCCGTCGGTGGCGAAGGCGCATCGCTGATCACCAACTCGCCCTGCATCGGCGTGCCTGGGATCACCGGATCCGGAAACGTCAATCGCGCCTCAACCGCGCCCAGCGCGACCGCCATCAGCCACGCCACGCACCATCTCACTACGGATCCTGGGAGCGCAGGCTTCAGCCTGCCTCGTGTCGCCCATCTCACCACGGATCCCCCTTCTGCTCCGGCTTATGCTCGCCGCCGTCGAGCAGTTGCCAGCGCAGCACACCTTTGTCCTCGTCCGGCAGTTTGTCGAGGAAGCGTTCGGCGGCGGATTCCTGCAATTGTTCGGCGCCCTTTTGTTCTGCTGTCTGGTCGTCTGTATTCGTCCGGTCGTTCTGGGATGCGGGCTTGGGTTGGGCTTGGCCTTTATCGCCCTTGTCACCGTTCTCGTCTGGCTTGTTGTCGCCCTTGTCGCCCTTGTCGCCCTTGTCGCCCTTGTCGCCCTTGTCGCCCTTGTCGCCGGGCTTGCCGTCGTCTTTTCGTTCGCTCACCGACACGGTGATCTCGCTGGTGGTCGTGGCATCCCAACGGTCC
>JBILDK010000234.1:0-4947 GCA_044352625.1 Planctomycetota bacterium | reverse complement strand
GCCGGGTCCCCGCCCTGCACGCCATCGTAGCCCGCCTGACGGATCGCCTGCAGCTTGTGCCGGGCATCACCGCGGGGGCCCTGGGATTCCGGGGGCAGGGTGTCGACATTGCCCATGGTGATGTACATGCGAAGGGCAGGGGGTCGTTGGGATCCGTCGTTGAGGTGGGGGATGGCGGGGTGGCGGGTCACGGGGCGTCTCGGGTGGGTCATCAGGGGTTCAGAATTCATCGCAGGAGATAGAGCCGCGTTCGACGCCCTGGGCCTGGAGCATCGCCACGCTCGCCTGCATCATCGCCGGCGGACCGCAGAGGTAGAAGTCCAGGTCCCGGGGACGGTCATGCCCAACGAACAGATCCCGCTCGACCACCTGGTGGATGAACCCCGTTGGTCCGTCCCAGGCATCGTCCTCAGCCGGTTCCGAGAGGGCCATCCGGTAGGTGAAGGTGGGGAATCGCCGGGCCAGATCGGCGAAATAGTCCTCGTAGAACAGGTCCCGGCGGGTGCGGGCCCCGTACCACAGACGGATCCGACGGGTGCTTTGTTCGACCTCAAGGAGGTGGGCGATGTGGGCCCGCAGTGGGGCCATGCCGGCACCGCCCCCGATGGCAATGACCTCACCGGTACCCGGGCGGAGGTGGAAATCGCCGAACGGACCGGCGGCGTCGATCTCGTCCCCGGGGCGCAGGCTCCACAGGTAGGCTGAACCGACCCCGGCCGAATGGGGTGATCCGGCCGGCGGAAGCGCCAGACGGACGGTGAAACGGAAGCGCCGGCCCTCGGCTGCGGAATTGGCCAGGGAGTAATTGCGGCGCGTCTCGGAGGGATTGGTGACCACCAGATCGCGCACCCCGGCCCGCTCCCAGGCCGCGGCGAAATCCGCGGGGATGGCCAAGTCGGCCAAGGCCCGGCGTTGGTACGGGGGGATCACGAAGCGCAGATAATCACCGGGGGTGAACGGCACGGCGCCATCCGCCACCGGCTCCAGCAGCACCTCCCGGATGAATGCGGTCAGGTGCTGGTTGCTGACCACGCGGAAGCGACGCACCCGGTCCTTGGTGGTGCCCCGGCGGGGATCGACCTGTAAGCGACCCTCCACGACCCGGGTGGGGTACGAGGCGATGGCCGCGCAGGCCGGGGCGCGACGAACGGTGCCGTCCCGCAGGTCGAACCGCCCGTTGTGCTTGGGGCACTCGATCACGTTCCCATGGACCAGCCCTTCGGCCAGGTGGACCCGGCCATGGGTGCACAGACCGTCGGTGGCATGGAAGGTTCCATCCCCATGCCGGTAGACCGCCAGGGTCCGTTCCCCCTGGTCAGCCCGCGCCACGCTTTCGCGGGCCACGCTGTCCGCTGGTCCCAAGTCCCACCAGCCCTCGGCAGTGATGGTGGTCGAAAGGGTCAGGGACCGGGCGATCGTGGTGCCGGTGGCGGTCGGTGTGGGGACTTCCCGGTGGACACAGTAGGTGGGATCCACGCGCTGACGGCGGAGAGCGGGGATGATCTCCCGCCATGCCGACCACAGACTACGATAGGGCGTTGGCATGTCAGCGACCACGGCGGCGTGCAGCCGGGGCAGCTGGTGGTACGGCACCATCGGGAACATGTGGTGCTCGATGTGATAATTCATGTTCCAGTACAGGAATCGGTTGAGCGGGTTCATGAGCACCGTGCGGCAGTTCAAGCGGTGATCGAGGACGTTCTCGGCCAGGCCGGCGTGTTGGGTTGCTCCGTAGACCGGCATCAGCCAACTGCCGTAGAGGTTGGGCAGTCCGACCAGCACCAGGGGCAGCAGGGATCCCGTCAGCACGGCAGTCGTGATCACCAGGCCATAGATCGCCACATGGATCCGGGCCGTCCACACCACCCGGTTCCACTGGTCGCGGGGCACGAAGGTCTGCTCCTCGGCATCAAGCGAGCCGCCAGCGTGGAGGACCAGTTTGCCGATATAGGACCGGATCGCGCCCACGCCGGTGAAGACCAGCACCAGGTGCATGAGGGAGCCGGGACGGGGAAATGAAATCTCTGGATCCCGGCCGACGATGATGGTGTCGCTGTGGTGGCGGATGTGGCTCCAGCGCCACAGCGTCGATTCACGCATCACCATGAACGAGGCGATCTCATAGAGGGCGTCATTGAGCCAACCGGTCTTGAAGGCCGTTCCGTGGCTCGCCTCATGCCAGCGTGAGTCGGAGGTCGAGGCGTAGAGCACGCCGTACACGGCGAAGGGCAGGACCGCCCACCAGGAGCCCCACAGGGCGATGCCAGCCAGCGCCGTGCCCACAAGCAGGCTGAACCAGATCACGGTGTCGCGGATGCCGGGCCAATTCCGGCGGACCAGCAGGGACCGCATGGTAACGGCTTCGACCGGGGACTGGTACCAGTGCGCCTCGGCCAATCCCTGGACCACGGCCTGTCGCGCCTTGTCACCCGTCAGGCTATAATCGGGGGCCAGGGGCGGCTGAAGCGGCCGCGCAGGAGCCGCTGCGGTCAAAGATGGCATGGCGGTGGGTTCCAGTCCGGAGTGGGTCGGCGTTTATCAAGGCCGGATTGCGATGGCGATACTAGGGACGAAACCACCTCGGCGGAATGCTTTGCCTTCCCAGCAACCTATCTGAAATTCCCACCATGATCGTGTCTCGCATCTACCGCCATGGTCGGGTCCAGTACGGGCCCGGGAGCCGCCTCGGCCCCCGGGACACCATCGGTCATGAGTTCGTCCGCATCCTCATGGGCCGGGTGCTGTGGACCTGTGATGGCATCACCCATCAGCTCGGTCCGGGCTCCTTTGTGCTGTCGCAACCTGGCCATCGCGAGGAGTACCGGTGGGATACCCGTGGCCTGACCCGGCACGACTATGTCCACTTTGACCTAGCCACGGAGGCCGGAGCGAGGCTTCCGCCGCCCGGCGAATGGCCCGTGGTCGCCCCGGTCGATCCCCAGGAATTCCTGCACTCCCTCTTTCAGCACCTGATCGAGGTTCAGGGCAGCGGACACCCCCAGGCCATCGAGATCATGCGCCTGGCCACTGAGCAAATGCTGCTGACCTGGGTCCATGGACTGCGCCGATCCACCGTGCCCGGGGGCCTGGACCTGCCGGCGGCGATGCAGGCCATCATCGACCTGGTCTACGAACGATGGCGCCATGGCCTGTTTTCCCCCCCGCCCTTGTCGCTCATGATCCAGCATGGCGGAATTTCCCGATCAGCGCTCATGCGCCTGTGGGACCAGCGGGCGGGGATGGGGCCAGTCCACTTCTTCGAGGGCCAACGTCTGCATTTCGCCAGGCTGCTGCTGCTGGAGACCAACCGCAACATCACCGGTGTGGCCGAGCGGCTGGGCTATCCGAACCCATTTCATTTCTCGCGGAATTTCAAAGCCCGCTACGGTCTCAGCCCCCGCGTCTACCGCGAGCGGCCGCTCCGCGAGGAGGTCGGTGCCTACCCCGCAGTTTTCCACCAAGTTTTCGCCATTCTCTCGGGGAATCAAACGGTCTAGTGGCGAGGAGCGTGCGGCGGGTGTCCACGGTGAATCACCGTCTGACTGCAGGCGCAGCTCATCCTAAGCGCAGCAGTCCGGACTTCCGGACTTCCCGTGTGCGCGGTCAAGGTCTTGCTTGGCTGATCAGCCGCGCACCACAGGCGCCGGTGACTGCATGGAAGTACTGACCATGTAAGCAGTTCGCGCTTTGCTTGCTGGTACGAGCCGGCTTCGCTAAGCTGCTAGCGATCATGGACGCCCACGCCCGACCTCTGCCGCGTGGCGATATCGCAATCGCCGCTGACCGCCTTCTGGCATGTCGCAAGTTGCTGGTCCTGGCCGGGGCCGGAGCGAGCGCCGATGCTGGAATTCCCACCTTTCGCGGCGAAGGGGGGATGTGGCGCACCCATCGCGCCGAGGATCTGGCCTCGCCTGCGGGGTTCACTGCCGATCCGGCGGCGGTGTGGGCCTGGTACCGCGAACGCCGCGCCCTCGCCGCCCGCGTCCAGCCCCATGCCGGGCAACGCGCCTTGGCCCTGATCCAGAAGCATTTCTTCGCCGCCGAGGTCCTGGTGGCCACCACCAATGAGGACGACCTGCTCGACCGCGCGGGGGTCGAGCAGGTCCTGCACCTGCACGGCCGCCTTGCTGACACTGCCTGTGCCGCGGGTTGTGGGTGGTCGGCGCTGGATCCGGACGACAGGCTGAGTCACCGCCCCTGCCCAGCGTGCGGTGCTGCGGTGCGGCCCGGCTCGGTGTGGTTCAATGAGCCACTGCCGACAAGCGCGGTCGAGAGGTTGCTCGGTTTCCAGGCCGACGGTTGTGTACTGGTGGGCAGTTCGTGTCTGGTGGCGCCGGTGTCGAACGTGCCCGCCGAGATGAGCCTCGCCGGACTGCCGGTGATCGAGGTCAATCCCGAGCCGACGCCCTTCTCCGAGTTCGCCGCCGCCAGCCTGCGCGGCACGGCCAAGGACATCCTGCCGATCCTGGTGGATCACCTCACCTCGCCGACGGTGCGGGATCAGCGGCGGAGGTTGACCTGATATCGGGTCCGGTCGTCCGGTCGTCCGGTCGTCCGGTCGTCACCTTCGAACAGACTCATCTGCCGCAGGCTGGCCCGCTGGTGGTCGCGGTGAGCGGCGGGGCCGACAGCATGGCGCTGTGGGACCTGTTGGCGCGGGAACGGCGCTGGGACCTAATCGTCTGGCATCTTGATCATGGGCTGCGTGAGGACACCGCGCTGGATGCGGCGGCGATCCGCGCCCTGGCGGTGCGGCATCCGCCCCGGGCGCTTATCGTCGAACGGGTCGAGCTGCGCGCGCTGGCGGAGCAGTGGGGCGTGGGGCTGGAGGCCGCCGGCCGGCGCCAGCGCTATGCCCGGCTGGCGGCGGTGGCGGCGGAACACGGCGCGCCGGTGGTGGTGACCGCCCACCATCAGGACGACCAGGCTGAGACCATCCTCATGAAC
>JBILDK010000233.1:0-4951 GCA_044352625.1 Planctomycetota bacterium | reverse complement strand
CCGTGGCCACCGGCACCTGGGCCATGGTCTGCCCGGCCTTGAAGTCCACCACCGCGCTGGTGGGGATCTTGGGCTCATTGAGCAGGTGCTCGGTGAGGTGGTCGAGGCCGTGGCTCTCGCGCGCCGGATCCAGGAGCCACGAGGCGAGCATGGCGTCGCCGTCATAGCCCTGCACGGTCACGCCATGGTGGGCGAACACGCGCCAGTCGTACTTGATGTTCTGGCCGACCTTGGCGATGGCCGGGTCCTCAAGCAGTGGTGCGAGGATCGGCTTGGCGTCGGCCCACGCGATGGTGGGGGCCTCGGTCCCGGCGAGCGGGATGTAGACGGCGCCGCGGCCCTCGTCATCGCCGCAGGCCACGCTGATGCCCACCAGCTCGGCGCTGTGGGGATCGAGGCCGGTGGTCTCGGTGTCGAGGGCGAAGCGTCCAGCGGCGCGCAGGCCCTCGACCAGGGCCGGCAGCTCATCCAGGGTCAGGGTGCGATAGGGCTCGGGACGCGCGGCGGTGGCCGGCACCGCCGGCACCAGGGGCGGGGCCGCGGTGTTCATCGCCGCGGTGCCCTGGGCGGTGAGTCCGAAGCGCGCCAGGGCGAAGCCACAGGCCACGTAGGGCGCGGGATCGATAGGCGTGGTCCGGTCGATGGCGAAGGCGTCGAGCGGCGGCAGGTTGGGGACCTCCACCAGGCGGATGAGGTCGCGAACCGACTGGGCGCGGGGGATGAAATCGCGGACGTTCTCCGCCAGCTTGCCCTTGAGGGTGTCCACCGCCGCCAGCACCGCATCGAGCGACCCGTGTTCGGCCAGGAGCTTGGTGGCGGTCTGCGGACCGACCCGCAGGATGCCTTTGATGTTGTCGGCGGTGTCGCCCACCATGCTCAGCCAGTCCACCACCTGGTCCGGGCGGATGCCCTTTTCCGCCACCAGTTCGGCGGGCCCGCGCAGCACGCCCTTGCCCGGATCCCAGGTCTGGACGCGCTCGGACAACGACTGGTCCACGTCCTTGTCGCGGGTCAGCAGGCGCACCTTGAAGCCGGCGGCCTCGCCCTGGCGGGCGAGGGTGAACAGCACGTCATCGGCCTCGTAGCCATTGGCGCGCAGCACCGGCACATGGTTGGCGGCGAGGACCGCATTGATCCCGTCGAGCTGCGCCGCCAGGTCCGGCGGCATCGGGTCGCGGTGCGCCTTGTAGTCGGGAAACACCGTGTGGCGGAAGCTGTCGCCGGTGTCGAAGGTGCAGACGATATGGGTGAGGACCGGGTTCTCGCGCAGGTCCTTGAGCAGGTTCGCGAAGGCGTAGATCGCCCCGGTCGGCCTACCCCCGGGTCCGGCGAGGGGGGGCATGCCGAAGAAGAATCGGTAGGCGAAATAATGGCCGTCGATGACAGCCAGCAGCGGTTCGGGCATCAGGGGTTGGGGGCCGGCACCAAGGCCGGAGGAGGCATCGCACAGGAATGCCTGCGCGGCAGTGCGCCGCGGTGGCGGAACCTTGCGCCCACGGCATGGGCTGTCAATGCAGGAATCATGCAGGTTCCGTCAGACGGCTCTCGTGCTATGTCCTCGCCATGCTCGCCGACCTCCTCGTTCCTGGCCGTCTCGTCCTGCTTCGCCTCGCCGATGGTACGCCAGTCGCCGGTCGCGTGCGTGCGGTCGCCGACGGCTGGCTGAGCCTGGGTGACCTGGATGGCGAGCAGGCCATCAATCTTGCCCATGTCGCCAGCGTGCGCGGGCAGGACAGCACTCCGGAGGCCACGGCCGAGCGCGACGAGGGCGGGCTGATGCGGCCGCGCTCCAAGGAGGCGCCGGTGAAGGTCGGGGCCCGCGCCGTCGGCCGGCCGTGGACCGAACCCGAGCTCAAGGGCTTGGCCGACGCGTTCCTCGATGGCCATCAGGACGGCGAGCTGGCGGCGCGCTTCAACCGCACGCGCAGCCAGGTCACTGAACTCCATCGCGCTTTCGAATGCGCCCGCGGCAATCTGGTCGAAGATCAGATTTCGCCAGCCGCCCAGACCTGGGTGCCGCGCTGGCGCCGGGTCCTGGCTGGCTGATCCTCGCTCCGGCATTTTTGACCCACCTTATTTATGAGCCTTATCCTCCTCTCTATCGCTCTGATCGCCCTTTTGGCGGTCAACGCCTTCTTCGTTCTCGCCGAGTTCGCCGTGGTCAAGGTGCGGGCCTCGCGCATCGCTGAGCTGAAAGCCCAGGGGGACCGTCGTGCGGTCCTGGTGGAGCGCATCCAATCCAAGCTCGATGAATTCCTGTCGGTCTGCCAGGTCGGGATCACCCTGGCCTCGGTGGCCCTGGGCATGGTGGGCGCGGCGCTGACCAATCTGATCGATGGCCGTCCCGTCGGCTCGACCGAGTTCACCCTGCGCGCGGTCCTCGCCTTGGTGGTATCCTATGTGATCGTATCCGGCAGTCACATCGTGCTCGCCGAGCTGGTTCCGAAGTCGGTCGCGATCCGCTTCTCCGATCGGGCCGCGATGTGGTGTGCCAGGCCGATGATGTGGTTCCGCACCCTGTTCTTCCCTGCGCTCTATGTGCTCAACTGGATGGCGAACCTCATCCTCAGAGCGGCCGGACTGCCGCCAGCACAGGCCGGTGAACATCACAGCGAGGACGAGATCCGCATCATCCTCGACCAGTCGCAGGAACACGGGATGATGTCGTTCCGCCGCCTGCTGTTCATGGAAAACATCTTCGAGTTGGGCGAGTTGAAGGTGCGCGATGCCATGCGCCCGCGCAGCCAAGTGCGCTGCCTCGACCCGTTGGCGCCGTGGCCCGACAACCTGGCGCTGATCCGCACCAACCGTTTTTCGCGCTTTCCGCTGCTCGATCAGACCAATCCCCAACGACCATTGGGGGTCGTTCATATCAAGGGCCTGATCCTCGATCATGTGCTCGCCCCGGGCCAGGAACCAGACCTCAAGGCCCACGCAAAGGCGTACCTGACCGTCACCCCGGACGCCATGCTCGAAACCGTGCTTGCGGATATGCAACGTCGGCGCATGCAGGTGGCCCTGGTGCTGGATGGCGAGCGCTGGATCGGATTCCTCTCGATGGAAGACATCCTGGAGGAAATCGTCGGCACCATCACCGACGAGTTCGAGGTCGATACGCCGGTGCTGCTGGCGGACGCTCTCAGCCCGGCCCGCGTGGTCCTGGGCGTCGAAGGCGGCAATGTCGGCCAAGCGGTACGCGTGGCGATCAACCGCCTCGATCCCGCCGATCTGGGCCATGATAAGGAAGCGGTGATCAGCGCCGTACTCGAACGCGAGCGCCTGGCCGCGACCTACCTGGGCCAGGGCATCGCCCTGCCCCATGCGCGCATCGCCAACCTGCCGCGTCCGCTCATGGTCCTGGCGCGCAGCGACCTGGGCATCCCGGTCGAGGGCAAGCCCAACGAACGGGCTCGCCTGCTCTTCATCCTGCTCACCCCAGCCGGTTCACCGCGTGTGCACCAGCGCCTCCAGGCACGCATCGCCGCGGTGATCGACAACAGCGAATACGTCGAAGACCGCTTGATGGAGGCCGCCGACGGGGTCGAGGCCTACGAGATTATTCGCACCGGCGAGCAGGCAGCCATCGACTAGGTGCCTGATTTAATCGCATCACTTGAATCAACTTGCGGTCGGGACTGGCGTTCCGTGGTTGGGTGGGGTATGGTATGCGACCATGGCCCCCGCTACATTGTGCATTGATGATAACTCCGCCACTCTGCAGGCCGAGGTCGCGCGCCTGCGCCCGCTGGCCGAGATGGGCCGCATGGCCGCCACCGTGGCACATGAGATCCGGAATCCCCTCACCGGGATCAGCGCCAACGCAGAACTGCTGCGTGACAGCCTCACTGATCCGGCCGATCAGGAGTCGGTGGATATGATCCTGGGCGAGGTGGATCGCCTCGGACACCTGGTCAGCGATCTGCTCTATTACAGCCGCGAGCGTCCCGCCGAGCGCAAGCCGATCGATCTTGGCTATCTGGCGCGCACCGCCTGCGAGGCGACCGCGCCGCTGGCAGCCACTGCCGGCGTCGAGCTGCGCTACGAGGGCGACGGTCGCGGCATGGGCGACCCTGACCTGGCGCGGCAGGCTCTGTTGAACGTGGTACGCAACGCGGTCCAGGCTACGCCTCGGGGCGGCATGGTGCGCCTCGCGGTCGAGGCATCGTGCATCCGCGTCATCGATACCGGCTGCGGCGTGCCGGCCGCAATCCGTGAGCGCTTGTTCGAACCGTTCGTCACCGGTCGCACCCGCGGCCTGGGCCTGGGCGCGACCGTGGCCCAACGCTGCCAGTTGCGCCAAGGCGGCACGCTGGAGTGCGCCGCCACCGGCCCCGGCGGCAGCACGTTCGTGCTCGCCTGGACCTGAGCCTGGGCTTGAGCCGCGGGGTACCGGCCCCAGCATGCGAGCCGATGCCCACCATCTTCACCCGCATCCTCACCGGCGAGATCCCTGGCGAGTTCGTGTTCCGCGCGCCGCGCTGGATCGGCCTCTGCGACATCTCGCCCTCGGCCCCTGGCCACTGCCTGCTGGTGCCGGTAGCCGAGGCCGACCACCTGCATGAATTGCCCTTAGAAACCCTGGCCGAACTCGGGCCCCATCTGGCGCGACTGACCGCGGCGGTGCGCGTCGCCACCGGTTGCCAAGCGCTCAACGTGATAATCAACGACGGACGTGCCGCCGGCCAGGAAGTCCCCCACGTTCATCTGCATGTGATCCCGCGCTGGGCCGAGGACGGCAAGACGTGCGGGTTGTTCGGCGGCAGTCGCGCCACCGCCACGACCCTGTCCGCGATGGGTACGCAGCTGCGCGCCGCCTGGGGCCAACCATGAAGGACATGCTCAAAGTCGCCGCACCCACCTCGATCTCGTGCATCCTGGTCCTGGCTGGTCCACCACCCGGGGCCGACGCCAAGGATCATGCGGGCGAGCGCCACTCCGAGATGCACAACCT
>JBILDK010000232.1:0-4963 GCA_044352625.1 Planctomycetota bacterium | reverse complement strand
GTTCCCCCCATGCCGCACGCCGACCTGTTCTCCTTGATGCTGCCCGTCCTGCTCACGCTGGCGGCAGGCTGCGCCACCCTGGTGGCCGAGCCGTTCCTGCACAAGTCTGACGCCAAGCACGCCTGGTTGCCCTGGGTCGGCGCGATCATCCTGATGCTGGCGGGAATCGTCCTGGCCTTCGCGCCCACCGGTGAACTCAACGGACTCTACGCCCTCGACGATGCCCGACGCTGGCTGCTGGCCGCGATCCTCGGCGCCACCGTGATCAGCCTTGGCGGCCTGCAGCAGACCCTCTCGCGCGACCGCTTCCCCGGCGGCGAGGCCTATGCCCTGGCCTGCTTCGGCGCCGCTGGCGCGATGCTCATGGTCATGGCCAGCAACTTCCTGGGTCTGTTCGTCGCGCTTGAGGTGATGAGCCTGGCCATCTATGCCCTGGTCGGTCTGCGCCGCCATGACAAGGCGTCGAACGAGGCGCTGCTCAAGTACTTCATCATGGGCGCGGTGTTCAGCGCCGTGCTGGTGTATGGCATGGCATTGATCTATGGGGCCACCGGCTCCATCGCCTACGGCGCGCCAGCCCTCGCCGGGCGTGAGCATCTGTGGATGCTGGGCCACGGCCTGGTGATCGTTGCGCTGCTCTTCAAGGTCGGCGTGGTCCCGTTCCACTTCTGGTCGCCGGACGCCTACGCCGGCGCCCCTGCCGCCGTTACCGGCTACATGGGTGCGGTGGTCAAGGTTGGCGGCTTCGCTGCCCTCGGCGCCTTGTGGCTCAACATGGTGGCGGCCGTCAGCGGCACGCATCCCGGAGGCGTGCTCGCGCTCGATGCCGCCATCACCGTGAGCAGCGATGGCGCCCGATTCCTTCGGGTTTTCACCACCTTGTTCATGCTGCTCGCGCTGATGAGCATCCTCATCGGCAACTTCAGCGCCCTGCGCCAGACCAGCACCCGGCGCATGATCGCCTTCAGCTCGGTGGCCCAGGCCGGCTACATGCTCATGGCGCTGGTACTGCCGTTGTCGCGCGTGGACGAAGTGGTGAGCCTTGGTGCCTTGTGGCTGTACCTGGTGGGCTACGCCATCGCCACCGCCGGTGCGTTGGCGGTGATTGCCGCCATGGCCGGACGCGAAGATCGCGGCGACGACCTCGCCGGACTGTCAGGCCAGGGCCGCGTGCAACCCTTCCTCGGACTGTGCCTCACGGTGTTCATCGCTGGCTTCGCGGGGCTGCCCCCGGTGGCGGGTTTCTTCGGCAAGTTCCTGATCTTTGCCGATCTGGTCAACAAGGGTCAGATCCTGATCGCGGTGATCGCCCTGGTCCTGGCCGTGGTGGCCGCTGGCTACTATCTCAAGCTCATTATCAGCGTGTGGTCCGGCAAAACCACCGAGGCCGCCGAACCCGGTGATCAGGTCCTGGTGCGCTGGGCCCTCGCGGCTGGCGCCATCGCCACCTTGCTGGTGGCGGTGCGCCCGGATGCGCTGAGCCGGCCGTCAACTCCTGACGCGCCCCACGCCACTGCCCAGCGTTGAGCCGGCGGGCCGCACCGGGGCCCATGACCCTAAACAACGCAATGAACCGTAGACTTCAGGCGGGGTTAACAGGATGGGGAGGATGGGAAGGATGGAATTCACCGGGACATTCGACGGCTTCATCCTCCCTATCATCCCCATCCTGTTCCTTTTTTCGAACTCACCCAGCGGGTGAGCGCGGAACGTGCTCGATAGGTCTGAATCAACGACTGATGCAGGCCCTTTGGCCGAGTCCATTGCGTTTTTTAGGATGACTGCACCGCTCGCCTTCCTGATCCCCAGCCGCGACCGCCACGGCGACTTGGCGCGCTGGCAGCCGACCGTGCAACGCGCCGCACGCCGGGTCGGGGCCGAGATCCTGGTCTGTGATCAGTCGGCCACGCCCTGGCCCGGGCTGCCCGGCATCACCGTCCTGCATCGTCCGGATTTGGGGGGGCTGCCGGCGGCGCGCAATGTGCTGCTCGCCGCCACCACCGCGCCGCTGTGCTGCTTCCTCGACGACGACACCGAGATCGCGGCAGACTTCGCCCAGCGCCTGCTGGCCCAGGCTGCAGCCGAGCCCGCCGCGCTGGGCTGGGGACCGGTGGTGGAGGTGCGCCCGGTACGCCTGCGCCGCCTGTTCCGCTGCGTGCAACTCGGCGCCCTGGCGGATGACCGGCGCCTCGCCGGCAGCCGGCGTGGACGCCCAGCTGCGGCGCTGTTCGGTTGCGCCATGGCCTTCCGCACCGCAGCGATCCGTGCCGTTGGCTTTGATGCCCGGCTGCCCGGCTATGCCCTGGGCGAGGACCTCGACGCCTGTCTCCGGCTCGCGACGCACACTGGCCAGCGCCGGCCATTCCGCTGGTGCAGCGACCTGCGCGCCATCCATCACCAGGCCGCGGCCAATCGCTCCGACCGCTGGCGGCGGGGCTTAGCCAAGGGCTCCTTCCTGCATTGGCTGGCGCGACGGCATGGTGGAGGCAATCCCGCCACTGCGTTACATCTCGGGCTCGCGTTGCTGGCGGCGTCAGCCGGCCGGGGGCAGGAACCGGCGGCGCCGCTGGCAGTGTGGCGTGGTGCGGGTCAGAGTCGGTAATGTCCGACCATTTCACGCAGGTCGCTGGCCATGGTGGTGAGCGTTGCCGCCGCATCCTTGAGCGCAGCGGTGGCCTTGGCGCTGTGCTCGGCGTGTGCATGGATGCCCGTGATCGCTCGGGCGATGTCGCGGGTGCCGCTGGCGCTTTCGCTGGCCCCGCGGGCGAGGTCGCCGGCGACGTCCTCCTGCTGGCTGGTGGAGGCGGCGATGGTCTGCTGCTGGCGATCAACCTCGCCGACCACGCCCCCGAGGGAGGCGATGCCCTGGGTCACCACCGCGGCGTGGCCCTGCAGTTCATCGAGGCGGGTGCGGATCCGGGCCGCACTTTGCGCTGCCTGGCCCGCGAGGGATTTCACCTCCGACGCAACCACGGCAAAACCCTTCCCCGCAGCCCCGGCCCCAGCTGCCTCGATCGTGGCATTGAGGGCGAGCAGGTTGGTCTTGCCTGCAATCTGATCGATGAGCGAGGTGATAACGCCGATCTCGCCAGCGGCCCGGGCCAAGGCTTCGCCCGCCGTGATCATGGCGGTGACCTGTCCAGCGGCCTGGCCGGTGCGTTGAGACGTGCTCCGCGCGTTGCCCGCAACCTCCTTGACCGAGGCTCCCAGTTCCTCGATGGCGCTGGCCAGTTGGCTGGCCACGGTCTCCATCTGCTGCCCAGCACTGGCCGCCGTAGCGGTATGCTGATGCACCGCTTCCACGGTGGCGCGAACGTCCTGCTCCGCGGCAGCCACGGCTGCTGCAGCCGTACTCAACGCCGAGGCCGTCTGTGCCAGACCGCGCAACTGCCGCCGCTGGGTCAACACCAGATCGCGGCACCCGGTCGCAACCCGGCCAAGAGCGTCCTCCCCGAGACCGGGGATGTCCACGGTCAGATCCCCGCCATCCACCGCCCGCAGCGCGCCAAGCAGGCCGGCAACGCGCTGTTCGAGCCGCCGTCGCTGGGTCGTGCGCACGAGGACGATCAGAACCAGGGCCAGCAGCGTCCCGCCCCCCACGCCGCCCAACATGAGCCGATACACACGTTCCTCGGCTCGCAGCGCCGGTTGGGCGTTGATGGTGGCCGCTTCCACCCCGTACCACAGCCGCCACTCACCGCCGGCGTCCGGTAGACTGAGGGGAAAGCTGCCGGTAGCGGCCAGATGGCTCGCGGGCTGTCCGGCCAGGATCGCGTCGCGCGCGCCAGACCAAGTGGCCGCAGAGCCCAGGTCCCCGAGCAAGATCCCCTGACTCGGGGAGACCAGGCACGTCCAGGGCTCGCCCTGGGCGTCACGCAGGGCGTGGTTGAGGATCACAGCGGTGATCGCGCCGGACAGGCGTTGATCAGCACCATAGATCGGAACCGAGAGCAACAATCCCGTGCGATCCTCGTCCACCGGCCGGGCGGGGTCGAAGCGGCTGTTGTCGCAGGTCACCACCGGGGGCCCGGTCAGGACCGGGATCTTGAGGCCGTCGCTGGCGGCATTGGTTCCGGCATGGGCCGCGAACCAGCGCAATTGCTCGCGCATGAGGCGATATTCGAATTTTTCGACCTCGGGTGCAGCAGGCTGGGCGTGTTCCACCTCAACTGCCGTCGTCGAGGCGGTACGGCCGAGGATCACTTCATCAAACGTGGTCAACGGTTCGCGTGGCGTGCCTGGGTTGGTGGCATCCGGGTCCAGCCCCAGCGGCACCACGTAGACCTCCGACATGGCCACATCGGCGGCGAGGCCATTATACAATTCCTGGACGGCGATGCGGGCGTCACCTTCAAGCCCGGTGCCACTGGCCACCGCCTGGCGCACTCCGGGCAACCGGGACATGGTGCGAATACCGCCATAGATGCGGGCGAGAACGCCGTCGAGGCGATCGGCCACCAGGTGCGCCCGCTGCTGAAAATGCTCGTGCTGGGCAAGCACCAGGTTGGTGCGCTCGCTCCGGTGACGAAGGTCGATGATCACCGCCAACCCGCCGCCAAACAAGATCACCAGGACATACATCAGCCAGCGAACGTGCGTAAAGGTACTCATGTGCCCATGACCTTACCCGTTTCAACAGGCAGTTGTCAAGGTGATTCAACCAGACAAACACCGCCGTTAATGGCTTCGTCTCTCAGATTCTGTCCCTACCAGACACGTGAGCGCGGTGCGCAGGCATCCGCACGAGTATTCGAACCGGCCGCGTCTGCGACCACCGCACCGCTTTAGGGTTCGGACTTCCGGACTTCCGGACCCACGGACAGTCCATAGTCTGCGCCCGCCATGACCGACCCCCAGCCCATCGCCCCGGTGACCACAACCCCCAGCGAGCCCCCGCCAGCATGGAAGCCGGAACCGCGTCAATGGTCGTGGAAGGACCTGTTCACCGCGCCGATGCTGGCGT
>JBILDK010000231.1:0-4969 GCA_044352625.1 Planctomycetota bacterium | reverse complement strand
GCAGCTTGCGGCCGGGCCAGGCCAGCTTGATCGGCAACAGCCCCTCGCGATCGCGCACCACGCCGCAGGTCAACGCACAGGCGTACCCGGCGCGACGGGTGCAGATCTGGCGATTCCACGGAAAATAACGGTATTCACGCTGACAGTACATGGCGTGGTCATGGACCATGCGCACCAGCGGCAACCCGGAGGCGACCAGGGACGCGAGGACCTCCAGGTTGGCGAGCTTGTGCACGTAGACCACCTGGGGTCCCCAGGCCCGCGCCGCAGCAAGGGCTGCATCGCGGCCAGTATTCCAGTCGAAGGTCGCGCCAAACAGCCCCCGGCAGCGGTCCTCCGCCACGCCAGTGCCCTTGCCGTGCAGCAACGCCACGGCACAGCCCCGCGCCACCAGCCCGGCGGCGGCATGGCGCACATTGGCCTCGGCCCCGCCCAGGTCGCCCAGGACATCGTGGACCAGCAATACGCGCAGGGCATCCGCCATGTCCGCACCATGCATGGTATCGACCCTGGTTCCAGGTCCCTGTCGCTGGCGTCCATCCGATCTGCGCCATAGTCCCCCACCCAACGGAGCGACCATCATGCGCAGCGACCAGATCAAAAAAGGCTTCGACCGCACCCCCCACCGCAGCCTGCTGCGCGCCACGGGCCTCAAGGACGAGGACTTCACCAAGCCGTTCATCGCGGTGTGCTCGTCGCATGTGGACATCATCCCTGGCCACGTTCACCTCGACAAGGTCGCCGAGATCGTGGCCGAGGGCATCCGCGCCGCCGGCGGCGTGCCCTTCATCTTCAACACCATCGGCGTCGATGACGGCATCGCCATGGGTCACAGCGGCATGCTGTTCTCGCTGCCCTCGCGCGAACTCATCGCCGATAGCGTCGAGACCATGATCGGGGCGCACTGCTTCGACGGCATGGTCTGCATCCCCAACTGCGACAAGATCGTCCCCGGCATGCTCATGGGCGCGATGCGCGCCAACATCCCCACGGTGTTCGTCAGCGGCGGCCCGATGAAGGCCGGCGTCACCCCCAGCGGCGAGAAGATGGATCTGATCACCGCCTTCGCCGGGGTGGCGGAATACAGCGCCGGGAAGATCGACGCCAAGCGCCTGGAAGAGATCGAGAAGCACGCCTGCCCCACCTGCGGCTCGTGCTCGGGCATGTTCACCGCGAACAGCATGAACTGCCTGAGCGAGGCCCTCGGCCTCGCCCTGCCCGGCAACGGCACCATCCTCGCCGGGGCCGACGCGGACCACCTCAACCCCGAGCGCGTGGATCTGTACCGCCGCGCCGCGGCCCAGGTGCTCAAGCTGATCCAGTGGGACCTCAAGCCCCGCGACCTCGCCACTCTCGCCGCCTTCGACAACGCCGTGGCCCTGGACGTGGCCATGGGCGGCAGCACCAACACCGTGCTGCACCTGCTCGCCATCGCCCGCGAGGCCGGCATCCCCTACGACATCCGGCGCATCGACGGCATCAGCCGCAAGGTCCCGTGCCTGGCCAAGCTCTCGCCTAACGGCAAGCACCACATCGAAGACTGCCACAAGGCCGGCGGCATCTACGCCATCATTGCGGAATTGGCCAAGGCCGGGCTCTACGACACGAGTTGCAAGACCATCGAGAACGTGCCCTTTGCCGAGGCGTTGAAGACCATCGTCAACACCGACCCCGACGTCATCCGCACCGTCGCCAATGCTTACTCCAAGGACGGCGGGCTGTGCATCCTCACCGGCAATATCGCGCCCACCGGCTGCGTGGTGAAGACCGCGGGAGTCCTCCCCGAGATGCTGGCGTTTGAGGGCGACGCCATCGTGTTCGAGAGCCAGGACGACGCCTGCGCCGGCATCCTCGCCGGCAAGGTCAAGCCCGGCCACGTGGTCGTGATCCGCTACGAAGGCCCCAAGGGCGGCCCCGGCATGCAGGAGATGCTCGCCCCCACCAGCTACATCAAGGGCCAGGGCCTGTCGGGCAAGGTGGCGCTGATCACTGACGGCCGGTTCAGCGGCGGCACCAGCGGCGCCAGCATCGGCCACATCAGCCCCGAGGCCGCCGCCGGTGGCGTGATCGCCCTGATTCGCGACGGCGACCGCATCAGCTACTCGATCCCCGAGCGCAGCATCAACCTGCTGGTCAGCGACGCCGAGATCGCAGCCCGCCGCGAATTCTGGAAGCCGGTGATCAAGTCGGCGCCGGGCTCGTGGCTCAAGCGCTACCGCGCCATGGCCACCAGCGCGGATAACGGGGCGATTCTGTCGGTCGGTTGAGACCGACAGACCGTCCGGAAGTCCGGGGGTCCGGAGGTCCGGAAGTCAAAGACGTGCCACGTCTCCCTCAGACGACCGGACGACCGGACGACCGGACGACCGGACCAATCAAGCCAGCCTTTCTATCACACTGACCACGAGCTGCCACGGCGGCTCCGCCACCAGATCCGTATGGAACGGATCGAGTCCGGCGGGGCCGCGCGCGGCCATGAACGCGGCAAAGCGCGTGCGCAGCTCGGCCATGTCGCAGCCCCCCTCGGCCAGCCGCCAGCACCACGCTGCGCCCAGCACCGCGCCCCGGGTCAGCGCTGCATCCAGCGGCCAGCCGCAGCGGCGCAGATCCAACGCCTGGTGATGACCACCGGGCAGGCGCAGCACCGGGCGCTCCGGTTCACGGCAATCCACCGCCAGGAAATGGCGTGGACCCAGCCAGCGATCCGGATCATCAACCAGTCGTCGCGACGGCACCACCACCGGCTGTCCTGCCATCCGGGCCACGATCCGCCGCGCCGCCCTGGTGGCATCGCCCGGCTGGAAATGATCCATCATCACCACGCGCCCGGCATAGCCTAGGCTCGATGCGGTCGCCCCCGCCACCACTACCGCGCTCACCCCCTGCCGCGTCAGATCCGGCAGCACCTCCAGCAGGGTCGTGGTCCCACGGATGCGACGGCCCAGCAGGCGGCGCATGCCCGCATCCAGGGTCAGGAAATTGCTCGCGGCGGTGTCCTCGTCGATCAGCAGCAGCCGCGATCCCGCCGCCACCGCCTGCAGGACGCTTGACGCCATGCTGGTGGCGCCGCTCGCACGGTCGGTGCTGAACGCATGGGGATCCACCGCGGGCAGCTCCGCAAAGAATCCGCTGAGGTCCTGCGCGCGCACGCGGCGGCCCTCCTCGGCCATCACCGCCACGGCGCTCGCATCCGCCACCACGCCCTCGCGGCCGTCACCCGGGGGATGGTCCTCGATGCCGGCCTGGATCGCCGCCAACAGCGTGCTTTTTCCGTGATACGGCGCACCCGCGATGGCCGTGACCCCGCACGGGATGCCCAAGCCGGTGACCCGACCCCAGCGCCCCGCATCCACGGTGCAGCGCAACCCACCGGTCACGCGCAACGCCATCGCTCCGGGCGCGGGCCCGCCCCCAGCCGCGCGCGGCAGCACGGAGCCCTCGGCCATGAAGGCGCACAACCCATGGCTGGCCAGCGCCGCACGCAGCGCCCGTTGCCGCAGCACCGCGCGCACCGCAGCGCGCAACCCGGCCTGATCGTTGATGAGACTCGCCGCAAAGGCCTCGACGCAGGTCACGAAGCGGCCCAACCGCCGCCCGTCGATGCACATGCCCGCATAGGGCAGATCCAGCACCAGGCGCAACGCGAACTGGCCATCCGCCTGCCGGAAGCAGCCATTGGTAGCGCGGATCGCCGCGCCGGGCCGGATCGTGGTCGCCACCACCGGCGCCCGGTCCAGCAGCCGTGCCCACGCCATGCGCAGCACCCAATCCGCCACCGTCACCGCATCGGCCCCCCTGCCGGCCAGCGGCCCCGGCAGCACCACCCACGCCGTCACCCGGTCCGCATCCGGATCGACCTCGGCCTCGCGCGGCTCGAACGCCAGCACCGCCCCACGCACCTGCCACGCGCCCAACACTTCTTTCCACGCCAATGGCCCCCAGCCATCGATACGCCGCAGAGTGGCCATCAAGGCCGAGCGGGAACGAAGACGCACCTCAGCGGCAAGCGCAGGAACCGGCAGATGATCGAGCATGGTGGAACAGCCTGCCCGGCCCTTGGCCGCTGTCACCCATCCTCGCTTCCCTGCGCCTGCGGATGGATATGCTCAGCACCGTTAGCGTTGACAATTCCAGATTGGGGGCGAACAGGTTTCGACGGGTCGGCAACGGAGCCGGTCGCGCGTCGTGGTGCGGGAGGCCACGTAAAAACATCCGCAAAAACACAAGTGCCGACGACCATGTCGCGTACGCCGTTGCCGCTTAATTAATTAAGCTCGCAACCCGGAGCCTGCAGTGTGCCTATGCACTGCAGCACCTCCGTCACAATCACAGGCTGGCTGGCCGAGCCGACTCACTACGGCCAGCGAGGAACGATGAGACTGCTCTATGAACCAGGTTGGTAGCCTTCGGGTGCATAGCTGACGACAAACGACTACCTACACGCGTAGAAGCCACTTACGAACCGACTCGGACCCGGGTTCGATTCCCGGCGCCTCCACCAAAGGTTCATATGAACCCATGACGAAACCCACGGATAACACCGTGGGTTTCGTCATTTCCCGCGGAAATCCGCGATCGGATGAGAAGTGAGTCCGAAGCAAGTCGGACCAGCAGACGGCAAAAGGCATGCCGTCTTGTCTGTGAAGGGCCAGAAGTCTGGGATTATTTCGGACGTCACCCCGAAAGGTCCGACGCGGTAAGTTGTGAAACGGCAACAGCCTACGCTAAACGCCACAAGTTCACATTGGGATGTATTCGGCAGGCCGAGCACGGTCGGCCAAAACAGGAAGACAGTCCGACCTGCAATGCCGGCCGCATGCGCCTCATAACCCCGAGGTCGAAGGATCAAATCCCGCTTGGCCAACCACACGAAACCCACGGTGAAAACCGTGGTTTTTTTGTTATCAGCCGGGTCACTGGAACCTGCGCGATTATCCGCGTATTTCTACGCGGTTTTTGCACGACCCCG